>JAOULB010000124.1 GCA_029882235.1 Gammaproteobacteria bacterium
AACTGGTACATGAAATGATCAAAAAGCTCGATGAGATCGAATCTGATACAGATAAGATACAAATCAAAATTCGTGCTGAATTGTTTAAAGTAGAAAAAGATCTACCGCCAATTGATGTCATGTTTATGTATAAGATACTCGATTGGATAGGTGACCTGGGGGATTTATCCCAACGTGTCGGTAGTCGGCTTGAGCTGTTATTAGCTCGCTGAGTATACGGAGGAATAAATATGGAATTCGAATATTATTATATCGCCATGGCGTGTATTTTTGGCCTGTTCATGGCCTGGGGAATTGGCGCTAATGACGTTGCTAATGCAATGGGTACTTCAGTCGGTTCGGGTGCCATTACCATTAAGCAAGCTGTTATTATTGCTGCCATATTTGAATTTGCTGGTGCTTTTCTCGCTGGCGGTCAGGTTACCAAAACAATTCGCAAAGGTATTGTTGATGCAAACCTGCTCTCGGGCACGCCTGAATTATTAATCTTCGGTATGCTCGCAGCACTGTTGGCAGCCGGTATCTGGTTATTTGTTGCATCTCGTCATGGCTGGCCAGTATCAACAACGCACTCTATTGTGGGTGCGATTGTTGGTTTTGCCGCTGTTGGTGTCGGTGTCGATGCAGTGAAGTGGGGTAAGGTTGGTTCAATTGTGATGAGTTGGGTGGTCTCTCCAGCAATCGCAGGCGTGCTGTCCTACTGGATATTTCGTAGTGTGCAGAAGTTTATTCTCAATACTGATGATCCACTTGCCAATGCACGAAAGTATGTCCCAATCTATATCTTTCTGGCAGGATTTGTCATTGCACTGGTCACCATGTTCAAAGGTCTGAAGCATGTGGGTCTTGAAATGACCACCGCACAAAGTTATGGCATGGCGGTACTGGTTGGTTTGATCATCATGGTGTTGGGTATTATTGCGATTAAACGCCTGAAAATTGATCCAAATGCCGATCGCGAATTTCATTTTGCCAATGTTGAAAAAGTATTTGCGATACTGATGGTCGTGACGGCCTGTGGTATGGCCTTTGCGCATGGTTCAAATGATGTTGCCAATGCGATTGGTCCAGTTGCTGCCGTAATCAGTATAATCGACAGTGGCGGTCAGATCGGACAAAAATCGATGCTACCCTCCTGGGTCTTATTGCTCGGTGGTGGTGGTATTGTTGCAGGACTATTAATGTATGGTCGCCGCGTGATTGCCACGGTGGGTAAACATATTACTGACCTGACACCCAGTCGCGGTTTCGCCTGTGAACTTTCTGCTGCGACCACCGTTGTGGTTGCATCAGGTACTGGCCTACCGATCTCAACAACGCATACGCTTGTGGGTGCGGTGCTGGGTGTCGGGCTTGCACGCGGGATTGGCGCCTTGAATATGAATGTTGTACGCACTATCTTCCTGTCCTGGATTGTGACCCTGCCTGCAGGTGCAATTATGTCGATTCTGTTTTTCTTTATCCTAAAAGGGATATTCGGATAATTCAGCTATTGCTAAAATGCACTTTTTATAGAGGCACTTTTAGCTAATGTCTGACATATTCGACTTCGATCGACGTAAAGACCAGTACGCGGTGATGGGTAACCCCATCGCCCATAGTAAGTCCCCTCGTATTCACTCACTCTTTGCCGAGCAAACCGGGCAGTCGCTTGAATACACCGCGATTCAGGTTGATCCTGGTGGGTTTCAACAGGCCGTGGGTAATTTTGATGCGGCTGGTGGTAAAGGTTTAAATATCACTGTGCCGTTCAAACAGGAAGCCTGGCATCTAGTCAGTGATCGCAGTGAGCGTGCCGAACGTGCCGGGGCGATTAATACCATCAAGTTTGATGGCAACACCCTTTATGGTGATAACACCGATGGTGTTGGCCTGGTCAATGATCTCTGTGATAACAATCAGCTCGAACTTAAAGACAAAACGATTCTCTTGATGGGTGCGGGTGGTGCTGCTCGTGGTGTTATTGCACCTCTGCTCGTTAAACAGCCTGCAGCAATTACAATTGCCAATCGAACTGTAGATAAGGCCAAAGAACTGGCGCAGTCATTTAGTGATATTGGAAATCTATCGGGGTCATCTTATGCTGCTCTTAATGGCAAAGAATTTGATCTTATCATTAACGCCACGGCCGCCAGCCTGCAGGGCGATCTACCACCACTACCAGAAAATATATTAACTGCGAACGCATGTTGCTATGACATGATGTATGCCGCTGCAGCGACACCGTTTATGCAATGGGCTGCAGACCATGGTGCAGTAAAAATTCTGGATGGTCTGGGTATGCTGGTTGGCCAGGCAGCGGAGTCATTTTATCTCTGGCGTGGAGTGCGACCAGAGACCCAATCAGTTATAGCCACACTGCGCAGTGAGATGTTGGTCAAAAAGTAATACTTACACCAAGCTGGTATGTGTTGTAATGTGTTTTTAATCGATACAGAGTCGCTGTTTCATCTTTTATATCCATATAGGCGCTTTTAAAATCAGCGGCTAGACCAATAACGCTATTGAATCGATAAATAAAGCCTATATTTGCAATTTTTGAGTAGCCGCTCATGGTTGGGTTTGGATCACTATGTACGCTCACATTAACCCGGCCAAGCCCAAGCCCTGCATAGGTGAGAAATTTATCAGACAAAGGTAAAAAGTATTTCGCATAGGCATTGTAGTGATATACATTGGCATAACCATTTGTGTACTCAAGGGAGTTAGTGCGGTTATTGTTTGATGCGATGTCATAGTCGAGAAAGATAAACTCACCGGTAACGCCGAAGTTATTACTAAACCATGCTCCTGCCTCTACACCTAAAATGGTCGAGCTACTTTTCTCAAAGACAATATCATGATTACCAAAGCTGAAGTTACGGCTTGACCATTCAACCGTGGTCCATTTCGGCATAATGATGACTTCAGCATGAACGGATGATGTGCCAATAACAAACAGGCAAAATAAGAAAAACCGTTTCATATCCTTCCCTTGTAATAAGTTGTAGAACGGGTGCAACAGCTCTAGCAGTATACCTGTTTTATCTATAAATTAGAACTGAGCTGGTCGGTGCTCATTCAGGAAGGGTGATTAGAGGAAGGGCAAAGTTTGCTTGTTGATGGCAACGGTAACCATATAGATAAATACAAAAATCGCCAGCATCCAGGTAGTTATCCGTTGTTGTTTTGATTTTCCAAAACGGAATGTTTTAAAGCCTAGGCCAATATAAATAAGTAGCGCAATTATTTTCGCCGTTAACCAGCCATGAACGAATGGATATTGTTGAATCATTATAGCCAGAGTAATACCTGATACTAATAGTACAGCATCATTTATATGCGGTGTGATCTTTACCCAACGTCGCTTAAGCAAGGGAGAATCTTTGATCATCCAGATGCCGCGCAGAATAAATCCACTGATCGAAATCAGTACGGTAATAACGTGGATGTGTTTAATGGTTTCTATCAATGTTTACGTTTTGATATTTTGTCAATCATGGGCACTTTATCATCGGTTAGAATATAGACAATTATGATGATAAGGCTGGTGATAATAACATATAAAGAGGCATAGCCAGCGACACCATCAGGAATATGTTTTTTAAGCCAAACGATCAAACTACCCGCGCCGATAAGCAGTAAAATACTGGCTTGAACAAAATAGTACCAGACCATGCGTGGTGATGAGTCGTGGTGGCAATAAGATGCATAGCGAAATTTACGTAAGCGTGGTAACCAGCTGTACTTACTTTCCAGATATAAGGCTTCAGACATAATCCAGATGAGCTGACGATGATAGACTTTTAAGTCCAGCATCCACAGCATACAGATACCAATGATGCCGGTTGTATTAATGCCAAGGAAAATCAGTTCATTGGGGATATGGATGTTCAGATTCTCGGTCAGGATATAGGCCATACCGGCAAAGCAACCCCATAGCCAGAGTGAGGCAAGCATACGCAGGCGCGCCTGGATCGACAGGGCGTGCCGCTCCATTTTGCCAACCTCAGCATATGTCTGGGTGATATTTTCGTGTTCAGTTTCAGCTTTTGACATAGATATCGTAGCGGGTTTTTAGTCCGGTTCTTTAACGAGCATTTCAATTTTGTTAATAATATCAGGCGTGTCCCATTCGATACTGCCAAACAGTGCAAATCTAATCTGGCCTTTTTTATCGATCAGGTAACTGGTTGGAAAGGCAAACACCTTCCAGTTGCGAAGCGCCGTACCGTCTTTATCCATCACGATCGGAAAATTAACCTTAACCTTTGTATTTATAAAGTTCTGAATGGTCGATTTTTCTTCCGCCATGTTTACAGCCAGTATAGTAAAAGGTTTTGATTTTAGCTTGTTAGTTAGCCGTTGCATGGAAGGCATTTCATGTACACAGGGAGGGCACCAGGTTGCCCAGAAGTTAACTAACACGACCTGGCCATGGAGTGATTTAAGATCAACCATTTTATCTTTCAGATTTTTTAGTTTTAATGCAGGTGGGTTTGAATCACCTTTATATTCTTTGAGACTACGCTCCTTCTTGCCAACACGTGGCTTTGGCGCTGGTTTTGCTAATGCAACAGCGGCACGTGGTTTGTTGGGAAGGTGGGCGAGTTGCAATACAGACTGGATGATAAGTTCGGGAATCTTATTGGTGAACTGCTGCTCAAAGCGTGTTGCATCAGGGCGAAAGTGAAACCGGGCACGGACATCTTTTAGCCGGCGAACATATACATCACTGCCACCCTGTTGCAATGCAGAAACACTGCGCTCCAGTTTCCAGAACCAGGGTGATAGATCAGGTTGTAGAATAAACACAGGTAAATTAGTTGCCGTGACAACGGGCATGAATTGCTCTTCAAGTCCTGGATCCGGCGTTTCAACCGACATAATGGGGCTGAGTAATATAACACCAGCAAGTGCGGTGCTCTCTGGATTTTGTTGTTGCCAATGCCGAGCACCTCGTAAAACCGGGATTGCACCTCGACCTGTACTATATATATAGATAGTTTTGCCGGTTCGTTTGTGTGCGGCCTGAATCAGACTACTGATCTGCTCAGCGGGAATCTTTTCCATGCTGCTGAATGATACAGGTAGAAAGTTGGTCTCAAATGGGTCGATCTGCCAGACCTCCATGCCAGATTTAGTCAGTTCAGCGATGAGTTGGCTGGCAACGGTTTGTGGTCCATGTTCAGACGGGAGCCAGAGCAACAAGGCTTTACCGCCGGCAGAGTGCACATTGATGCTAATTTCTGTTCCATCTGTGGCCTTGATTGTTAATTCAGAGGCGACGACGGTGGGCCCATAGCCAGTCATCACAAGACAAAATAGCAATGCTAAATAGAGTTTGGTTTTTGTGCCAAACAGTCCATACTTAGAACAGCAAATTATTCTATTTATATATGAGAACAACATGGATCCTATTATAGTCATTGGCAGCGGACTTGCTGCATATAATTTCGGTAAAGAATTCAGAAAACTTGATACAGCGACGCCATTATTATTTGTAACCGCAGATGATGGCTGTTTTTATTCCAAGCCCATGTTATCGAATGCGCTGGATAAGGGTAAGACGGCAGCAGAACTTGTTATTTGTGATAGCGACAAAATGCAGCAGGATCTGAATGCCCGCATAATGAACTTCACCCGTGTTGAAGGTATTGATGCTGCCTCACATACAATCAGTACAAGTCAGGGTGAAACTATAAGTTATAGCAAACTCGTACTGGCCTTAGGCGCCAAACCTATCACTCCGCCACTCGATGGTGATGGTGCAGAACTTATTTATACCGTTAATCATTTATCCGACTATGCCGAGTTTCGTGAAGCAGTAAGCGGGAAGAAACATATTGCCATTATTGGTCCTGGCCTGATCGGTTGTGAGTTTGCCAATGACATGAGCTGTGCAGGATATCAGGTGAGTGTTATTGGTCCAGGCGCGACACCAATGAATACATTATTACCGCCAGAAGTGGGTGCAAAGTTACAGCAGGCGTTGAGCAGCAAAGGTGTAAACTGGCATCTTGGCTGCAGTTGTAAAACTATTAATCGTCAGGCCGATGGGTTTGAACTGGTTCTGGATAATAATAAAAGTATCTCTGCCGATGTTGTGTTATCGGCCATTGGTCTCAGGCCAGAAACAACACTGGCGCAGGAGGCCGGTTTAAAAATAGATCGCGGAATTATTGTGGATCGATTTTTAAAAACAAGTGCCGATGATGTGTATGCACTGGGAGATTGTGCCGAGGTCGATGGTCTGGTGTTACCTTATGTGATGCCACTCATGCAGTCGGCGCGAGCGCTGGCAAAAACCCTGTCGGGTGAGGCAACCGAAGTTACATATCCCGCCATGCCAGTGGGCGTCAAAAC
>JAOULB010000125.1 GCA_029882235.1 Gammaproteobacteria bacterium
TGTGGTCGCCAACCCACTAGGAATAAATGCACTGCCGCTTAGTATGCAGGAGCTGCATATGCGACATATGAATCCACTGGTAGCCGATGATATTGTGTTTGCATTACAGGGCATGCTGTTGATGTTTGGCTTCTGGCTTGCGATCCGGATAGCAAAACAACGTATTGTTCAGCTTGGACAGCTTGCTACGGGAAATAAAATGGCCTTGCTACCCATGACCGTTTTTATTTCTGTGATCACGCTTCTCAACCTCTGGTTGCTCATGCAACCCATGATTATGCGAATGTAATGAAAAATATCATTATTCAGATAAAAAAACTGATCAACATTTATCAAAAGATAAATGCAAGTTTTCCACTGATTACATTTGTGGCTGTCTTCATTACAGGTATATTATTCTGGGGTGCATTTAATACCAGCCTGCACTTAACAAACAGTGAGTCATTCTGTATTTCCTGTCATGAGATGCGAGATTATGTTTATAAGGAATATAAAGAGACCATTCATTACAGCAATCGCACGGGAGTAAGAGCGACATGTCCAGATTGTCACGTGCCAAAAGAATGGCCGTATATGGTGGCGCGGAAAATCAGGGCTTCTAATGAGCTGCTGCATAAGATTATTGGTTCAATCGATACACCTGAAAAGTTTAAAGCCAAACGCTTGCAGTTAGCGGAACATGTCTGGCAGGACTTACGGGATAGCGATTCACGTGAATGTCGGAACTGCCATGCCTTTAACTCAATGTCGATCGCAAGCCAGAAGAAAACATCGCAAAGTGCACATAAACGGGCCATAGATAAAGGTCGTACCTGTATTGATTGTCACATGGGGATTGCGCACACTATTGCCAAAGACTTTGACAAAGATGGCAAGTTACATGATAAATTCAGACGAGAAAGACGAGCCTGTGCAGATTGCCATAAAGGCATGCAACAGGCTGAATGGTAATTAACTATGGATAGAAGAGAATTTTTTAGTCGTAGTTTTGGCAAGGCCGCTGAAAAGCTAACCAGCCATGTTGATGAAAAAGTCGCTCGCCGGGCAGTGCACTGGATACGTCCTCCGTTTGCGATTAGTGAGCTGGAGTTTCTGCTGGCCTGTACCCGATGTGATGCGTGTATTAATGCCTGTCCACACAAAGTAATATTCCCACTTGCTGCAAGATTGGGTGCAGATGTGATGGGAACACCGGCACTGGATTTATTAAACAAAGGCTGCCAGCTTTGTGAGGACTGGCCCTGTGTGCAGGCCTGTGAAAGCAACGCGCTGAATAATCTGGATGAAGAACAGCGTCCTATCAACACGCCGCCACAGATGGCAAAGGCCAGTATTGATACAGAAAAATGTTTACCTTATTCGGGCCCCGAGTGTGGTGCCTGTAATCATGTCTGTAAAATTGATGGCGCACTGACCTGGCAACAGGAAAAACCGTCTATCAATCAGGAGCTGTGTGTGGGGTGTGGCATGTGTCGTGAGGCATGTATTGTTGAAGACAAGGCCATTACCATTCATTCAATTCACGAGTGATCATCTTTAACGGCAAAGCAAGGGTAGAGAGCACTGAAATTACTCTCCACCCCAGCTTTTAGTCTTCCAGTTCTATTGTATCGTAAGTACCAGAGTCACCACTTATCTTAACAGGTGTGCCTACACTCACCTGACTGAGGAAAGTTGCATCATCTGCAATAGCACCTCCATCCATGTCTTCATAAGTAAAGCCTGTGCTAATGTTGATTACTTCACCCAGTACTGTGATTGAATCTGTGTCATTATCAGTCTCAGCAGGCCCACGCAGGTAGAAGGCGGTATCTGCACTGCGTTCATCCAGACGCGTAATCAGAACACTAGTAGCACCTGTTGGAACACCACGTAAGCGCACATGAGTACCATTGGCAAAATCACTGAGCTGATCATTGCTTGAGTTATATTCGGTATTGGCATCAACCGTAAAGGTGATTCCAGTCATATTGGTAATATTAAAGTTATTACCGCTTAAGCCTGTGATGTCACCTTCAACACGGACACTGTCACGCAATGACACCTTGCTCGCTGTTAAGGTACCACCACTAAGGCTACCTTCAACTTCCACCTTGACGTTATTAGCAAGATAAGAGCTATTGCCAGTTTCAAAGGTAGTGTTGCTATTTGTGCTGACGGCAACACCCGATACAGTAAAGGTGAAGTTCGGGTTACTGCCCGTGATGTCCAGAATATAACCTTCAACCTCGACATGGGTAGCATCATTAACGCCGATATCATCTGTCTCTACCACAGTTGCAATTAATGGTGATGCATCTGCATCGGCCTTCACTTCAACCAGCATGTCGACGGCAGGATTACCGCCAAGATCAGAGATATTGGCACTGGCGTAATTAATAGTTTTACCACCGATGACAAAAGTACTGTTACTAGTATTAACGGATGATATATAACCTTTAATCTTATATTCCGTCAGCGCATTCTTTTCTTCAACGATTGTCGCAACAATAATTCCACCGGGTTTAACCAGACCAGAAACTTCAACAAGATCACCGGCTATCGGTGTACCACTCAGAGTACCGCCATCATCAAGTCGAACTGTCTGTCCCATAATAACCCAGCTACTTGTTGCTGAATTCACACTATCAACCGTGCCTTTGACCGCGGTCTCTGCCTTGACACTACTGGCCACATTTGTGGATGAACTGCTGACGACAACAGGTCTGTTCAATACCTCACTATCGGTGGCATTCACGCCATCCAGCGTAATACTGGCACTGCTTGTGTCGTAGCGTTCACCATTAACATATACGCTGCCCAGCTTGGATACCGTGCCCAGGGCATAGTTACTGCTGCTGCTGGTACTTGATTCACTGGAACAACCCGCCAGCAAGAATATCGAAAGAAACGCGCTTGAAATCAATAACTTATTAAAGTATGTCATATCTACTACCTCCATCAATGACGAACGACTCAAAGTCGTGTTATTGATTAAACGTTGACCAGTAGAAAATGGTTCCTCAGAATTTGGACTTGTGTCACATAAAATTATGTTTGAGAGATAATATTTGCTGGGAGCAAAACAGCACGCACGAAGGGTGAAGCTATGGATGATCTTCGGTAACCGTAGGTGAAAGACCGGTTAAGAATTTTTGATAAATCTTATATTGATAATTTATTTTGGTGTTTACTAATTGAAGTATGGTGGGCCCGGTAGGACTTGAACCTACGACCAAGGGATTATGAGTCCCCTGCTCTAACCAACTGAGCTACAGGCCCTGAAATATAAAAAGCATTTTAAATAAAACTTCTTGCTCCAAATCCATGTAACCTACTTTTGACCACGGATGGTCTTATGCCACAAAGCACACGGATGTGCGAGAGTGGCGCTGGCCATGGATGGCCTTATACCACGAAGCCCATGGATGGGCGGGAGTGGTGGAGCTACAGGCCCGATATTTTCGACTAATTTTCAGACGAGCGGCGATTATAGCGTTTAATGGTGAGTATTAGAAATAAAAAAGGGCATCCTGAGATGCCCTTTTTGTTGTGATTTTTCAGGGATATTAATCCATATCCAGGAAACTACGCAGATGGTCTGAACGACTTGGGTGACGCAGTTTACGCAGGGCCTTGGCTTCAATCTGACGAATACGTTCACGGGTAACATCAAACTGTTTGCCCACTTCTTCTAACGTGTGGTCTGTGTTCATATCAATACCAAAACGCATCCGCAGTACCTTGGCTTCACGTGCCGTCAGTCCTTCAAGTACTTCCTGTGTTGTTTCGCGCAGGCCGCCATTGGTGGCTGAGTCAACAGGAGAGATGTCATTTTGATCTTCGATAAAGTCACCCAGATGTGAATCTTCATCATCACCAATCGGTGTTTCAGTTGAGATAGGTTCTTTGGCGATTTTTAATACCTTACGGATCTTATCTTCAGGCATTTCCATACGTTCAGCCAGTTCTTCTGGTGTGGCTTCACGGCCCATCTCCTGCAGCATCTGACGAGAGATGCGGTTCAGTTTATTGATTGTTTCAATCATGTGAACTGGAATACGAATGGTGCGTGCCTGATCCGCAATCGAACGGGTGATGGCCTGACGAATCCACCAGGTGGCATAAGTCGAGAATTTGTAGCCACGACGATATTCAAACTTGTCTACAGCCTTCATCAGACCGATGTTGCCTTCCTGAATCAGATCAAGGAATTGCAGACCACGGTTGGTGTATTTTTTCGCAATCGAGATAACCAGTCGCAGGTTGGCTTCGACCATTTCTTTCTTGGCTCGACGTGCCTTGGCTTCACCAATCGACATTTTACGATTAATGTCTTTGATATCACCAATGGTCAGGCCTGATTCATTTTCAACCGCAGCCAGTTTCGACTGTAATTTAATGATGTCATCTTTATGAGCCTGTAGCTGGTTTGAGTAGTCTTCATCTGCATTAATATGAGTGTCGATCCACTTTAAATTGGTTTCATTCGCAGGGAAACTGGAAATGAATGCCTTGCGAGGCATGTTCGCATTCTTCACACAGCAGGCCATAATCTGGCGTTCGTGATTACGAATGCCTTCAACGCGCTCACGCATTTTTGTTGTGAGCAGATCAACCAGCTTGGCAGTAAGTTTCAGCTGCATAAACTCGTCGATCATTTCGACGCGAATTTTTACCGCTTTTTTGTCCTGGCTGCCATGTTTGGCAATCAGGCTAACCAGTTTCTTATGCAGCTTGGCAATTTTGGCAAAGCGGCTTTTTGCTTCTTCAGGATCAGGGCCGGTATCGACGACTTCTTCATCATCGTCTTTTTTCTCATTCTGCGCAGCGATCTCGGCGGGTGTTGGAATTTCGTCTGGCGCATTCGGGTCGATGAAGGCTGTAAGAATATCGGTAAGCTTAACTTCTTCAGTCAGAACCTTTTCGTACATGCTCAGTACCGTCGCAACAGTGTCTGGATACATTGCCAGAGCAGACAGCATCTGTTTCAGACCATCTTCGATACGTTTGGCGATTTCGATTTCGCCTTCACGGGTGAGTAGTTCAACCGCGCCCATTTCACGCATATACATACGGACAGGGTCGGTGGTACGACCAAATTCGGCATCAACGGTGGCAAGTGCCGCCGCTGCTTCTTCAGCGGCATCTTCATCCACCGTGTCAGCGTCGTTGATCATCATATTTTCGGTGTCCGGGGCCGACTCGTGCACCGAAATACCCATATCATTAATCATGGCGACGATGTCCTCGATCTGATCTGGATCGACGATATCATTCGGCAAATGGTCATTGACCTCAGCATAGGTTAGGTAGCCTTGCTCCTTTCCTTTTGCGATCAATAACTTAAGTTGAGATTCTTGTTGGCTCTGGTTCATCAATTACGCCCTGAAAATAATGCGACTACACACCAAAAAACGGCAGAGTAAAAACCATCAGATTTTACACCATGAATGACGGTTTATCTATTCACTACCACTATTAAATATAGCTCTTATGGGCCAGTACGGCTCAGAAGCTGTTTCAATTCCTGTTTTTCCTCAGCACTGAGGTCGCCAAGGTCGGCTCTGGCGAGCAGGGCATCAACCCGATGTTCGTGTCGCGATGACATTAGGTTAGTCAGACTAGCCTGAAATTCCAGTTCTACATCAACACCGGCATTTTGCATTGGGTCCCAGGCCAGGAGTTTCTCCAGGTGGGGCCAGTGTTCGGTATTACGCCAGCGTTCGAGTAGCACCGCACTGGAGATATGGGGCTGTTGTTGAATCATTTCAAGCAGTTGTATGAGTAGTGGAATCCCGGGGAGTTGTAGCTGAGACAGGGATTGGACATCATCAATTTTCTCGGCCAGATTCGGGAAGTTTAATAACAACGCAATTACACGACGCAGGGGCGTGCGTTCCGGCTGGCCCCGCATGGCCGGGCGTTTTTTGGGTCGAGAGGGCGCTGTAACAACAGGCTGATCAGATTTGTTAATTTTTGCTTCAATTCGCGCAACTTCGACCTTGGCCAGACTGGCGAGCTGATTCGCCATCATGTGGCGGAACAGGCCTTCGGGTATACGCGCGATATAGGGGTGGGCCAGTTCGACCAGCCGGGCACGGCCATCCAGGCTTTTCAGGTCGATGGACTGTGCGAGCTGGTCGAAGAAATATTGTGATAATGGCGTCGCCTCATCGAGTCGAGCCTCAAAACCCGCTTTGCCTTCCTTGCGGACCAACGTATCCGGATCTTCGCCATCGGGCAGGAACAGGAAACGCAGTTCATGGCCTTCTTTTAGGATCGGCAGGGCATTGTCGAGTGCACGCCAGGCCGCATCGCGTCCAGCGCGGTCGCCATCAAAACAGAACACCACCTCAGGA
>JAOULB010000126.1 GCA_029882235.1 Gammaproteobacteria bacterium
CGCATAGAAAATCGGGAAGCAGGCCATGGTCACACCGACATAGACAAGAATCTCTTCGCCTGCAAAACCACGCGCAAGGGCATAAACCGCAACCTTAGTTGTAAATGCAGACAGGAATACAGTCCCCGTTGCTGTGGCCTCTGGATATGCATCCGTCAACCAGCTATGCAAAAAGGGAAATGCGCTTTTAATTCCGAAGGCGATTAAAATTAATGTGCCTGCAGTCGTGCCTAAACCAATATGGCCAAATGCCAGTGAGCCCGTTGTTTTATAGTGGAGTAGTGCACCTGCAAGCAGGAAAACACCTGAGGTGACTTGGATAATCAGATAACGCAAACCCGTAGTAATTGCGCGTTCGGTTCCACGAGCCCAGATAAACACCACTGAGCTAATGGCCAGTAACTCCCAGAAAATAAACAGCGTTAGTAAATCACCAGCAAAGACGGCGCCTAATGCACTACCGGCGTAAACTAATCCTGCGATTTCCTGTTTGGTGTCGTCTACATGCAAGGCGTAAATACTTGCTATCAGACTTGCCAGACAAAATAGATAGGCAAAAAGAAGACTAAGCTTGTCAGCTCGAATCGGCGTTAAGTCAAGATTAAGAATTGTATAGTTATATATTAACCCCGCGTCGATATTAGAAAAGATATGGGCCGCAGCCAGAACTGGCGTAGCCAATAATAAAACCTTGCGTATCAGGCCACGGCTGGCCAATGCCAACAAGGCCGCCATAAAAAAGATAGTGAATGGAGGTAATTCACTCATCGTAATAATCTTCCTTTCGCATAACGAGTTTACGCATTTCTTTGGCGATAACGACTAAAACAACACAGGCAACAAAACCATAGATTGCATAAAACGCGGGTATTTTTTCCCAGTCGAAACCAATATGACGATGAACAATAAAATCTACTGCGACAAGAATAAAACAGATCGCATAAAAACCGCGCATCAATTTTTTAACATTCTCAGGTTTATCAAAAAGATATTGTTTTTTAGGCATATCAGGATCCTCCTGCCGCAAGTTTTGCTAACTGATAAAACGGATCAGGGTAGAAAAATAAAATTACACATGCCGATGAAGTAATCAGCATGGCAAGCAAGATGGTCTTTGGGGCTTCTTTAATCTTACTGTAATGTTTACCATTAGCGGGTTTGCTAAAAAAGCCGCGAATTGGAATAGGTAGTAGATAGGCAATATTTAATAAGGAGCTAAGCATCAAAACGGCTACGAGTAATAACTGCCCTGTTTCAACTGCGCCTAACGCCAGATACCATTTACTCCACATACCACCAAAGAGCGGCAGACCAATGATGCTTAAAGTACCAATAAGAAAAGCAGCAAAGGTAACAGGCATGGCGCGCCCCAGACCATCGAGTTCACTAATCAGCTTTTTATGGCAAGCGACATAGATTGCGCCGGCAGCAAAGAATAGCGTGATTTTGGAAAAGGCATGCATGGCTATATGCATCGAGGCACCAATAAGAGCAGATTTGCTGGCCAGCATTGCCCCCAGCGCGATATAGCTTAGTTGGCTCACAGTAGAATAGGCGAGCCGTGCTTTGAGGTTATCCTTGCTCATGGCGATGAGTGATGCGAGCAATATGGTTGCTGCAGCAACCCAGACTAAAACGCCGGTAACATCATTACTCAGGATAAAATCAGAACCAAAGATATAAATTGTGATCTTTAATAGTGTAAAGACACCGGCTTTAACCACTGCAACGGCATGGAGCAGGGCGCTAACCGGTGTTGGTGCAACCATTGCTGCCGGTAACCATCGATGAAAAGGCATAACTGCAGCCTTACCAATACCAAACAAAAAGAGCGCATAGAGTAATCCCGCCCAGGCTGGGTCAAGCTTGTTGGCCAATATTCCGCCTTGTTGAAATGTAATACTGCCTGTAACGAGCCAGGTAACGAGTATAGCCACCAGAAATAAACCAATTGAGGTGCCAAGTAATATTCCCAGATAGACGCGCCCACCTTTGCGCGCATCTTCATTGCCCGCATGTGCAACCAGGGGATAAGTAGAAAGCGTTAATAATTCGTAAAAAAGAAACAGGGTAAACAGGTTGTCTGAAAAAGCGATCGCCAGGGTACAGGAAATCGCGATAGCAAACGCGGCATAAAACCGGGTCTGATTTTCTTCCTTGTGCCCACGCATATAACCAATGGCATAGATTGATGTCACAATCCACAATAGGCCTGCCACCAGAGCAAACAACATTCCCAGTGCTTCAATTTTAAATGCGATGCTGATTCCGGGTATCGGTTCAGCAACAGTGAATGCAAATGTCTCGCCCTGAAAAAATCGATTAGCAATAATAATAACTAAAACTGCAATCAGCGAGGCGGTAATCAATGTAACGGTTTCACGGATGTCTGGGTTACGATGAGCGATAACAATTCCGATTGCACCCAACAAGGGTAACAAAATCGTTATCTGTAATAACATCTCAGCACTCATTTAGGCGTACCCACAAGTGCCTGAACGGCCTGTTCGGCAATGCCGACTGTTAATTCAGTGTTCAGTCCAAAATAAATATTTGCAATTACCAGTAACCATGTTGGTGCTAATAAAAGGATGGGGGCTTCCTGGATGGTGGTTTGCTTTTCTTTTGCTGGCTTGAAATACAGCGTCTCTACAATCTTTCCTATATATATTACTGCCAATAAGGAACCAAGCAGAATAATAGCCACTGCAAACCAGGCCTGTTGTTCCAGTGCCGCCAGTACCAGATACCATTTACTGATAAATCCCGCAGTACCTGGTACACCAATGAGACTCAGCCCCGCAATAATGATTGCTGCAAAGGTCCAGGGCATTTTTCTACCAAGACCATTGAGCTCACTGATATGACTCGTGCCAATTCGATAAATGATCGCGCCAACCGCCATGAACAGGGCGCCTTTCATTAAGGCATGGTTAAACAGATGGACGATTGAAGCAGTTAGTCCAAGTGATGTAGCAAAACCAATACCCAAAGCAATATAGCCAATTTGCGCAACACTGGAATAGGCCAGCAAACGTTTTACATTAGTCTGATAGATCGCATAGACCGAGGCAATAATCACACCGGCAATACCAAGAATAATAAACAAATCACCTGCAGGGCTTGCCGCGACAAAACCATCTGGGAAAATTGTAAATAAGATTCGTAACATGACATAAACGGCAACCTTGGTTGCAGTGGCTGCGAGGAATACTGTAATTACTGTTGGTGCATAGGTGTACGCATTGGGTAGCCAGAGATGCAAAGGAAACAAGGCCAGTTTCAGCGCGATACCAATTAATATAAATGCAAAGCCAGTATGAACCGTCTTTAAGCCAACAACATCAGGTAATAACTTGGCAAGATCCATCATGTTTAAGGTGCCGGTCTGAGAGTAGAGCAGACCTACACCTATTAAAAAGAACGTCGCACCTAATGTTCCCATAATTAAATATTGATAAGCAGAAGTCAGTGCCTGACGCTTTTGTCCCATGCTGATCAATGCATAGGTTGACAGCGAGGATATTTCCAGGAATACGAAAACATTAAAGATGTCACCGGTTTGTGTGATACCTAGCAGGCCAGCAAAACAAAGTAGAAAGGCGCTATAGAATAATGGCTGCTTGTGTTCAGGTATTTCTTTTTCAACGCTAAGCAGGGCGTAGGGAAGGGTAATTGCTGCGATACCTGCAATAATCACGGCAATAAATGCATTCACGCTATCAATTCGATACTCAATCCCCCATGGAGGCGCCCAACCCCCCAGTGCATAACTAATAACACCATGATGAGTAACCGACCAGAGTTGTTGGCCTGCAATTACAGCACAGACCATAGCAACAACAAAACTAAAGGCCCAGGCATAACGACCACGAGGCATGATAGCAACGATCGGAGCTGCAACAAGAGGGAGAATAACGAGGAATATGCTTAAATGTTCTTGCATCATAAGGAATGATCTTGCTCGTGAATTTCGTCTTCCTCAATGGTGCCGTATGCTTCTTTTATTCGAACTACAAGTGCAAGCCCAAGTGCTGTTGTGGCAACCCCCACAACAATGGCAGTCAGAATCAATACATGAGGCAAAGGATTAGAATAGAGTTGAACACCTTCAGTAATAATTGGTGCCGCACCACCTGTGACAGTACTCATACTTATATAGAGTAAAAACACAGAAACCTGAAAAATATTTAAGCCGATAATTTTTTTGACCAGGTTGCCATGACTAATGACCGTATAGAAACCAATCATCATTAAAAAGATGGCGACCCAGTAATTATAATGCCCGATCAGAAAATCCATTAGGCGCGACCTTTTGCTGCGAAGGTAAAAAAGATCAAGAGCATGACGGAGAATACGGTTATGCCGACACCAAGCTCAACCAATAATATTCCCAGGTGCTGACCGGCAACCTGTGTGCTGGCCAGCACCGTGTATTCAAGGTAGTTGCCACCTAAAAATACTGTAGCAATGCCGACACCAGCATATATAAGCACGCCAAGACTGGCTAAAAATCGCAGCACGGAAGTCGATATAACATTTTCGGCCGCATCTAAACCAAACACCAAGGCATAAAGAATGAATGCCGCACTAAAGATAACACCAGCCTGAAAGCCACCACCTGGACCAAAGTCACCATGAAACTGCACATAAAGTGCAAATATGATTATAGGGGGAATCAGAATTTTTGAGACAACACGCAGAATAAGATTAGGCATTCTTTTTCTTCCTTGATGTTTTTCTTTTTGAGGGCTGTGCAACACCGCCTATCAAAATCAGAACTGCAATACCTGCAGTAAAGACCACAAATACCTCTCCTAAGGTGTCAAAACCACGATAACTGGCGAGAACTGATGTAACAACATTTGGAATACCTGTTTCTGGAATCGATCGTTGCAGATATTGAGGTGCAACATGTTTTTGTGACGGGGCATTTGCATCACCGAATGCAGGAATATCCAGTGTGCCATAAACTAATGCCGCAGCCGTTACGATTACTACGGTTAGAGGAAGCCAGGGTTTATGTCCACCTGGTCGCTTTTCATCCTGTACTTTTGTCAACGCAAGTGTTGCGATCATTAATACTGTTGATATACCCGCGCCAACTGCTGCTTCTGTAAAGGCAACATCAACGGCATCCATAACCATAAAAACCGACGCAGATAGAAAACTAAAAATACCGAATAACATGATAATGGCAAACAGGTTTTTCATTCTCACAATCGCAATTGCGGAGATTGCGAGAAATGAGAGCAGGGCGAGATTAATAATAATGTCAATCAAGATTTCTTCTCGCTGATATCACTTTCAAGCAAGGGCTTCAATCCACCATGCACAGCAGCCTTAACCAGCGCATGTGAAGCCGTTGGGCTCGACAAAAAAAGAAGTATGAAAACCAGTCCTAGTTTAAACGATGCTAAACTTAAACCTGCTTGAAAAGCGAGTCCTAGTAGAATAAGTGTTGCGCTTAATGTGTCAGTTACACCAACTGCATGTGTTCGACTGTAAAAATCAGGAAAACGATGAATCCCAACAGCGCCAATAATTCCAGTTAAACCTCCTGCGATAAGACAGAACCAGCTTAATAGATCAAACACCATTAACGTTTTGCCTTTGTTTTAGTTTGTTCTGCACTGATCCCTGAATATAAGTCTCCGCGCTCAACTAGTTTTAATACTGCAATGACGCCAATGAAATTAATCAAGGCATAAACGAGTGCGATATCAAGAAGGTCAGTACGACTGGACATAAAAGCAAATACTGCAATCAGGAGTACTGTTTT
This sequence comes from Gammaproteobacteria bacterium, assembly GCA_029882235.1. Classification (GTDB taxonomy): domain Bacteria; phylum Pseudomonadota; class Gammaproteobacteria; order UBA6429; family Thiohalophilaceae; genus JAOULB01. The sequence goes on from JAOULB010000126.1 coordinate 5,783, forward strand.
GGTGCCAAACATATTTGCAGCAGCTATTCGATCATAGACAGTCGGTCCCAACAGTGCTCGCGCAAGCGCAAGTCCCATGGTGATGAGTATGGCTACTGTTATGGCAATAAACATTAGTTATTCTTGACTCTATCCAGAATTTTTTCAGCCATTGAACCCGTCAAAAGATCATCAGCAGAATCCTTGGTTAGTGCATGCACTGTGATCTGTGTTTTACCGAGCTCAACGCTTACTGTGCCTGGTGTTAAGGTAATCGAGTTTGCATAGATTACTCGACCAAGATCAGTTTTCTGGGGTAGGGGTACTTTAATCCACTGTGGGCTGATTGCTTTTGGCTGGTTCGATATTATGCTTTTAATTACACTGATATTTGCATTAAATATCTCTTTCATTAAATAGAGAAAAAAACCTGGCAGTCGTGAAAATAAATGAGAAGGAAATCCTTCTTCATCAATAATATTCATTCTTGTAGCCAGAATCAGGGTCAAAATTACGGATGCAAGTCCAAAACCTAATAGCAATACTTCAGTATGGCCAGACAACATAA
>JAOULB010000127.1 GCA_029882235.1 Gammaproteobacteria bacterium
CATTTATTGCAGATCGTGAATGATGTGCTCGATATCTCAAAAATTGAGTCAGATAAACTCGAAGTAGAAATTTTACCCTGCAGTATATTTAGTGTTGTCAGTGGTGCAGAAACAATATTAAAAAATATGGCACAGAAAAAGTCGATCGAGCTGAAAGTAAATTATCGTTTTCCAATGCCTGTAGAAGTTAAAACAGATCCTGTCAGATTAAAACAGATCCTGATCAATCTGGGTTCCAATGCGATCAAGTTCACCGAACAGGGGCATGTGCATATCAACGTCGAATATGAGTTATCTAATAACAAACTCTATATCACGGTTGTTGATACAGGTATTGGATTAACAAAAAAACAAATGAAAGAAATCTTTGAGCCCTTTAAACAGGCCGATGTCAGTACCAGTCGTAAATACGGTGGTACCGGACTGGGTTTAACGCTTTCCAAACAACTGGCTAATGCCCTTGGTGGTGATATTACCGTGACCAGTGATGTCGGCAAGGGGAGTCGTTTTGTAATTAGTGTTGCAGCCAGTGTCGGTGTGAACGCGCAGTTCACCAATGAGGAAATCGTTTCTACTGAAACCGAACAACGGCTTAGTGAGATGACCTCTGTCGATGATATTAAAGTCTCAGGCAAAGTGCTGGTCGCTGAAGATAATATTGTTAATCAGCAACTTCTGATTGTATTTCTTAAACGCATCGGCGTGGATTACAAAATTGTTGATAATGGCAAACTCGCAGTTGCAGAGGCACAGGCGGGTGATTACGATTTGATCATTATGGATTTACAAATGCCAGAGATGGACGGCATCACCGCCACACGCACATTAAAGGAGGCGGGTTACGACAAACCCATTATTGCCTTAACCGCGAATACCTCAGAAGAAGATCGTAAGAACTGTCTTGAAGCGGGTTGTGCAGATTTTCTGACCAAACCCATCGATATTATGACCTTTTTTAAGGCAGTCGCAGAACATCTTAACGGCGTGGCACCGAAGTTTGATGCAGATGCGCCGATATATTCAACTTTCTCATTAGATGGTCCGGAGGTCACAGGCTTGGTTGAAGGCTTTGTAAAAATCCACATGCCCGTCATGCTGCGTGAAATTGAAAAAGCCCTGCATAAACAGGATTGGGACACCACCCGACATAAACTCCATGAACTCAAGGGCGTCGCTAGTAATGTGGGCTATCTTGATCTTGCTGAACAGGCAAAAACGATGGAAAGCATGGTAGACAGTGAAAATGAAAAAGAACTAGCGAAACAAATGAAACAAATTAACACCCTGGCCGATCGCATTACTGCGGGCATTAAAAATCAGGCCGCAAACAATATCAAAGAACAGGGCATCCAGTAATCGATCCAGGCAGTTCATTGCTCTACACCGCATCCCCCATTAGAATACAGCGCACGGCAATAATCCAAATCTAGCGAGTAAACACACACTGATGAGCCAGCACATCGAACAGGCCCTGCAGCGCGCCAAAGAACTCACCGAAGCCAATAAACACGACGATGCACGTCTGTGTCTGCTGGAAATACTCAAAGACGAGCCACAAAACCAGACTGCCCTCATTATGCTCGGCGGGGCTTACTTCGCCATGACCAAATACAATGAGGCCGAAATGGTGTTCGAGCGTCTTGTTTTACTCGAACCCGGTAAAGGCCAATACTCTATCGCCTTGTTCAACACCCTCTGGAAAACCGACCGCATCGAAGAGGCACTGGAAGAAATTAAACGCTTTATGCAACACGCAGATAAAGTTGCAGAGAAAGACACGGTAGATAAATATATGGCCATCATCAACGATCTGCAGGCCTGATCAAGTACCCTGGCGAGCCATTCCTCCACAAGCCTGTTTTCAGCCAAATCTCATCATTTTACGCCCGGTAATAATGTTGTTATCTCTGCGTGATAGTTTCGTGACATTCTCACCGTATAAATACGCCTAGCGTCGGTTAAAGATAAACCGATGTCGATGTTTTAATAACTCTCACTCCCTGGAGGAACTATGACTACTAGACGTAAATTTGCCACCATCGCGCTGGCTTCAGCCGCCGCTGCAATGTTTTCAGCGGCCCCAATGACAGCCGTACAGGCAGGCAGTGACTCAAAAGTTCATTGCTTTGGTGTTAACAAGTGTAAAGGACATAACGATTGCAAAACCGCTACTAATGCATGTAAAGGCCATGCCAAATGCAAAGGTTCAGGTTTTGTCACAATGTCAAAACATGCTTGTGTAGAAATTGGTGGTTCGGTTAACAAACCGAAAAAATAGCAACACCCACTGATGGAAAGACTGGCGTCTTTCACTCCATGTTGGGCGCCAGTTCTTTTCATACAAAACAAAATCGAGGCTTGAACGATGGCTGCAGATAAACAAAACACCCGACCTTATCTTGGATATGGCTTAGGTTTACGCAAAGAACATTACGAAACCGTCCTGGCCGAACGGCCCGCGGTTGACTGGTTCGAAATCATCTCTGAAAACTACATGGTCGATGGTGGTAAACCAATAGATTACCTAACCCGTATTCGTGAACATTATCCCATGGTGATGCATGGCGTATCGATGTCGATAGGCAGTACTGCGCCATTAAACTTCGATTACTTAAAACAACTCAAGGCCCTGGTTAAACGTGTGCAGCCTGAATGGTTTTCAGATCACCTCTGCTGGACCGGCGTCGAGGGCGTCAACCTGCATGACCTGATGCCACTACCTTATACCGAAGAAGCGATTGACCATGTCGCTAATCGTGTACGTCAGGTCCAGGATTACATGGGCCAACAAATGCTGCTGGAAAATGTCTCCAGCTATGTCAGCTATACTGATTCACAAATGAGTGAATGGGAATTCCTGCGCGAAGTCGCCAACCGTGCCGACTGTTTGCTCCTGCTGGACGTGAATAACATTTATGTCAGCGCCTATAATCACAACTTTGATCCCTACACGTATTTAGACGCCATCCCTGGTGAACGTGTCTATCAGATCCATCTCGCCGGGCACATGCATGAAAATAATCTCATCATCGATACCCATGATCATCCGATTGCCGATCCCGTATTTGCACTCTATGCCGCAGCAGTAGAAAAGTTTGGTCGCGTCTCAACCATGATCGAACGCGACGATCACATTCCACCTTTGAATGAACTGCTCAAGGAACTGGATCAGGTGCGCCAGATTGGTGAAGAACAACTTAGACAAACGACAAGCAAGGTACAGGTTGCCTGAGAAGCATGGTTATGAATCAACTCGCTAAATTACAACATACCTTTCAGGATTGCGTCTTAAGCTCAGACCAAGCAGACGACACCGCCTGGGTCAGTGCCAGTGGTCGTGCCGATCCTGCAACGCAACTGTCTATTTACAGTTATGCCTATGCGGCACGCTTAAAAGAAGTGTTAGCCATTGAATTTCCCGCAGTGAACATGGCGATAGGCGATGATTACTTTGAACAACTCACCGATGACTATATAAAAAACTATCCGTCAAAATATTTTAGCCTGCGAGATTTTGGTCGTGACTTACCCAACTTTATCGCCAGCCTGATCCAGCAAGAGCAGCAAGCCCCGATACAATGGCAAGCCATGCCCTGGCTTTATGAACTGGCCCTGTTTGAACTAAGCCTGGGTCAGGCCTTTGATGTTGCCGATGAAAAAGTCATGGGCGAACAGGACATGGCCGCCATACCCCCAGAAGCATGGCCCGATCTCACTTTTAAACTGCATCCCTCCGTGCAACGCCTCAACTTTGAATGGAACATCCCCGAGATGTGGCAAGCCCTCACAGCCGACGAACCCACACCGGTTGATGCAATGAATGACACCGCCAGCCCCTGGCTTATCTGGCGTGAACAACTCATCACTCGATACCGTTCTATGCAAGCAGACGAACAACTCGCACTGGATAAACTTATCGAAGGCGCAAACTTCAACGACATTTGCGAAGCCCTCACCAGCCTGATGCCCGAAGACCAAGTCCCACTCCACGCCGCCGGCCTGCTCAAGGGCTGGTTAGCCCAGGGCCTGATCAGCGAAATCCAATAAACAACAGTTAATAAGTTTGTTCTTTTAATCCCCCCGCCCTCAGGGCGGAGGCGAGGGGGCGGGGATCAAAAGGACCGAAGGACAAAACCAAACAGCAAAAGCCATTCCTCGTCCCCATGCTCTACGTCCCCTGCATGGAAGCAGGTGAGAGGCGTGAGCTGGAAGCGGTAAGCCTGGGGATAAGTGACCCGATCAGATCGATTTCATGCGCAATATCGCGCAAAATTAATTAAATAAAACTTGCGCAATACTGCGCAATATTCCACAATTAAATCTAACTCATTGAATTAATGTGAAAAATGATTTCATTTATTCCAAGCTCAAAACTGGAAAAGGCCCTGAAAACACTACAGGGCCGGTTGGCCGAGGTCAGTACTGGTCTGGCTAATCTGAGTCAGGCTGAGCAGCAGTACCTAAATAAATGTGCCTTGATCAGCAATGTTGGGGCATCCACTCGAATCGAAAATGCAGTACTGACCGATGTCGAGATTGAATGGGTCGACACCACACTGAGCGAAGATGGCACAACAACAGCTTTTGAAAGCAAAAAAGCATACCTCCTCGACAAATTGTCCAGCGACCGTGAACGTAGCCTCGAAGAGGTGATTGGCTGTCGCGATGTTCTTCATACCATTTACGAACAGGCGGAAGAATTATTTCCACTAACAGAGATGAGCCTACGGGGTTTACATCATGATCTATTAAGACATTATCCCGCAGCCAATAATTATGCAGGCCAATATAAAAAGGTCGAAAACAAAGTGATATCGACAAACCATGCAACAGGTGAACAACACACTGTGCTGGAACCCACATCGCCCGGGGTCATGACCGATATCGCAATGCAGGAACTCATCAACTGGTATAACAGCACGCTACACGAATATCACTGGCCAGTGTTAGTGGCTGTTGAGTTTATTTTTCGATTTCTGGCAATTCATCCTTTTCAGGATGGCAACGGTCGCTTAGGTCGAGCATTATTTATACTCGCTTTGTTACAGTCAAAAGATTCATACCTGCTAACACTAACACCGTATATTGCAATTGATCGGCACATTGAACAGCATAAAGCAACATACTATCGTGTACTGCATGAATGTTCGGAAGGAAAGTTTCAAACAGACCCCGCGCAGTATCGTTATGAAAAGCTGGCATTATTTTTCTTAGAGATGTTGAACCGTGCAATAAATGATATAGAACTCTATCGTAAGCGATATGGCGATCTACAAAAATTATCTGAAACCGCGCTTGCAGTACTGAACATCTTTAAAGCCAGCCCTGAAAGACGTTTAAAAATAGCTGAAATAGAACAGGGCACCACAATTCCTCGACGCACCATCCAGTACGCGCTGAAAACTTTGACAGATAAACAATTTATACAAAAACTGGGATCAGGACCGGGAAGTCGATATCAGTTAGTGTTTTAAAGAAAGACAGGACGATCAATATCGTGCCATTACAGCAAACACCTTCAATCATTTCTCGTCCCCACGCTCTGCGTGGGAACGAAAGATACCCCCGCCCTCAGGGCGGGGGTTACGATTCCATGGATGGAATCGGTAGACCGTGTCGGGAACAAGCGGTCGAGGGGGCGGGGATCAAAAGGACCGAAGGACAAAACCAAACAGTAAAAGCCATTACCCCTTAATTCCCAAACCTACCGCCGAAAATGCAATATCCTACCTTTACAACGCTCAGCCTCAGGTGATGTCACCTCAAAATTTTCAAAGTGATGGCTATACCCCTGTTCAATCATATTGCGCGTAAAGCGCGCACGATTACCGCGATTCGGATCGACGATGATCACTTCCACATCATCATTCGACTGGCAATCAATAAACCGAGCGACCGTCATCGCCATCGCCGGTTCATACAAAACATCACTACCGATAATCAAATCGAAACCGCCGAGCAGGGGATTATCCGTCTCCCAGTTCCCGACCTGATACGGAATCGGTGGCAGGGCATTCGCACGCACATTCTCATCGAGAAAATCCTGCGCCAGCGGATGATAATCACTGGCGGTAATATCCATCCCCATGCGATGCAACACCAGACTACTCAAGGCCAGACCACAACCGATCTCCAGCACGCGTTTTCCTTCCAGCATCAACTGACTCACCCGCAGCGCAAGCACTCGAGATGAAGGCCACACCACCCCAAACAAAGACCAGGTCGCCGACGAAATCCCCACCGCCTCGGCCAACTGCCCGGCATCATAAAACTGCTGTCGATCCTTCAAGGAGCGGATCTCATAATCAATATGATTAACCGTAATG
>JAOULB010000128.1 GCA_029882235.1 Gammaproteobacteria bacterium
AGGCCATCATGACCTGATAAATCGTTGTATTGCCATCACGCATGGATTCGGCAATCGTCCAGAGATTATCATTTCTCTTTGTAGTAATCCCTTCAGAGGCATCAACTGCAGGTTCACGCTCAATCTGTTCTTCCGCTACTGCAGACTCTTCTTGAATCGCTGACTCCTCAGCAACAGCTTCTTCCTCGACGGGCACACGTTGAGAAACTTCTTCGCCTGCAAAAGGTTCCGCTTCAGCTTCTGCTGATCCAGCCAGTTCTGACTCTACCTTCTCAGTTTCAGGTGCAGCTTCTTCAGAGACTTCTTTTTCTGAACTTGCAATTGAAGCTTGCTCTTCTTCACCTGCAGGTTCTTCTATCGGTGTAACTTCATTCTCAGGAATCGTGTCAGAAAGTGGAACAGGTTCGGCTTCAGTTTCGGATTCTTCTGTTGATGCAGCGATACTTTCCTCTGCGACTGGTTCATCACTCTGTTCTGATACTTCGGCAATTTCCTGAACAGGTTCTGCTTCAACAACATCGCGCCCAGGTTCTGGTTCGACTTCAACAACAGGCTCTGCTTCAATAAATGGGCTGCTTGATGCCTCGGCCTGCGCTTCCTGTTCAGAAACAACGTCTTCAGATTTTGACGCTGGCGTCTGCACCACTGCCGGTTCCTGACGCATCTGGCCGGGGGGATCAAGTAGTACAGTGTATTCGCGCAACATGCGACCATTTTTCCAGTTCATTTCCAGCAGGAAATCGAGGAAGGGTTCGCGAATAGATTGTTTGGTTGTTAGTTTGAGATAGGGACGGCCATTTGAACGTGTTTTAATGGTGAATCGGATCTGGTTCAGGTGGCCGGGACGTTCAATTCCAGCACGCATAAAGGCTTCGGTTGAAGCTAACTTGATATTCAGGCCTTTGAGATCAGACTTTGTTGCAGACAGGAGATCAATTTCGGCATTCAGCGGTTCATTCAAAGCAGAATTAATACGGATATTGCCAAAACCCAGACCATGGGCTGACATTGGTATCGTCACAAGACAAGCCGAAAACAGCGCAATTGCAAATTTACGCATATTCACCCTGACACTTCTCCACATTATATTCTTCCCTTCAAAACAACAAACTCTATATTTTTCAATGAGTTACCAGCCAAAACCTAGAAATATTCTTATAAGTACAGTGTAACTATAGTTTATAGATAGTGTTTTACCAAAATTTCGGCAATTTGAACACTATTAATTGCACTTCCTCGTCGAATATTATCGCCTACGATCCAAAGACTTATGTCATGTTTTGAGTCTAGATTCTCACGTAGACGTCCTATTTGGATCTCATCACTACCAGTCACGCTCGATACCGGCGTTGGAGAAGCACTCGCACTTGTCTCTTTCACCACTGTTAGGCCTGACGTATTGTCTAATATTTCACCAATTTTGTCTGCGCCTAATGGCTGTTTAGTTTTGATATGGACAACTTCACCATGACAAAAGAAAACAGGTACCTGAACTGCCGTTACAGATATAGATATCTTATCATTATTAAGGACTTTATGCGTACTTTTTATCAGCTCTTGTTCAGCCAGCGTAAAGCCATGCGCATCGAGTGCACCACACTGGGGAATCAAATTGAAGGCAATTCGCTCTGGGAATACTTCATGTTTGGCCTCTTGAAAATTCATCATAGCTGCAGTCTGACGACCCAACTCTTCCTGCCCTTCTTTACCCTGCTCAGATACGGCAAGCAGTGCCGTGATCTGAACAGACTCGATCCCGGCATGCGCATCGATGGGTTTTAAAACAGAAGTCAGTAAGACAGAGGCGCTGGACGGTGTCGCCAGTAGATCGCGCTGACGAAAATCATCGATAAATTCCTCATTAACACCGGCAACGACCAGAGGAATGTCATCTTCAAAACTGAACTGGCCTGTTCCATCCACAACAATACAACCACTCTGCGTTGCCAGATTGGCATAATCTGCTGCCTGTTGTGGTCCACCAACAAACAACGCAAGTTGTGCCTGACTAAAATCAAACTCAGCCAGTTCATTGATGGGATGTGGTTCATTTTTGAATTCGATATGCGAACCCGCTTGCTCAACGGAATCGACGGCATAGAACTTACCCAGTGGAAATTCTCGCTCCACCATTAACGACAATACCGCTTCCCCAATCAGGGAAGCGGCACCAACAATTGCCACATCAATTTGTTTAGTAGTCACGCTATATTATTGCTCCAGCAGAATTCGTAGCATACGACGTAAGGGTTCCGCCGCGCCCCAGAGTAACTGATCACCCACGGTAAAGGCAGATAAATACTCAGGCCCCATAGTCAGCTTGCGCATACGACCGACGGGAACGGTCAGTGTACCGGTTACGGCAGCCGGTGTCAGATCGGTCATGGTGAGCTCGCGATCATTTGGCACCACCTTCACCCAGTCATTATGGGCTGCCAACATGCCACTGATCTCATCAAGAGGGACATCCTTTTTCATTTTGATGGTCAGCGCCTGTGAATGACAACGCATCGCACCGATACGTACACACAGACCATCAATCGGAACAGGTGAATCACTGCGCCCAAGGATCTTGTTGGTTTCGACCTGCGCCTTCCATTCTTCTTTGGACTGACCGGAATCTAATTGCACATCGATCCAGGGGATCAGACTGGCTGCCAGCGGCACTGGCCAATGTTCAACTGGATAGGCATCGCTACGCAGGAAGTCTGTGACCTTGCGGTCGATATCCAGAATGGCCGTAGCAGGATCATCATTGAGAGTTTTGACCTCATGATTGATCGCACCCATCTGACGGATCAGTTCACGCATATTTTGCGCACCGGCACCTGATGCCGCCTGATAAGTCATGGGCGTGATCCATTCGATCAGATCTTTTTCAAATAAACCACCGATGGCCATCAACATTAAACTCACAGTACAGTTGCCACCGACATAGGTCTTCATGCCTCTGCTCAAACCATTCTCAATGACATCTTTATTAACCGGGTCGAGCACAATGATACTGTCATCGGCCATACGCAGACTCGATGCTGCATCGATCCAGTAACCATCCCAACCCGCATCACGTAAAGGCTTGTAGACCTGTTTGGTGTAATCACCACCCTGACAGGTAATGATCACATCCATGGCTTTTAGTTCATCAATGCTGGTTGCATCTTTTAGTGCGGGGACATCTTTACCAATATCTGGGCCCGGCTTACCGGCCTGTGATGTGGTAAAAAAGACTGGCTCGATCTCAGCAAAATCATTTTCATCACGCATGCGTTGCATCAGTACTGAACCGACCATGCCACGCCAACCTACAAAACCTACTCTCTTCATTATCCTGTCCTCTTAAATATATTTTCTCACCACGAAGCCACTAAGACGCGAAAAAAAATAATTATTTGCCATCCTTCGTGTCTTTGAGTCTTCGTGGTTAATCTTTTTATAATGCAGTAACGACTGCGTCTCCCATTTCAGATGTACTAACTTTTTTCATACCATCAGAATAAATATCTGCCGTGCGCAGACCATCATCCAGCACTTTATCGACTGCCTTTTCAATTCGATCAGCCATGGCGGCTTCATCAAGTGAATAGCGCAGCATCATGGCGACGGATAAAATCGTCGCGAGTGGATTGGCGATGTTCTGTCCGGCAATGTCTGGCGCTGAACCATGAATCGGTTCATACATGCCCTGGCCTTTTTCATTCAGTGATGCTGAAGGCAACATACCGATTGAACCGGTTAACATCGCAGCGCAGTCAGACAGAATGTCACCGAACATATTAGTGGTGACCATGACATCAAACTGTTTAGGTTCTTTAACCAGTTGCATGGCCGCGTTATCGACATACATGTGACTGAGTTCAATATCGCTGTTGTCTTTATGCATTTCATTGACGACATCGCGCCACATCTCGGTTACTTCCAGCACATTGGCTTTATCAACGGAACAGACCTTCTTGCCACGCTTACGGGCAATATCAAAGGCGACTTCAGTAATACGTTTCACTTCTGATTCACGATAAACCAGCGTGTTATAACCTTCGCGCTCACCGTTATCTAGTGTCTTAACACCACGCGGCTGACCAAAGTAAATACCGCCAGTCAGTTCACGCACGATCATAATGTCCAGACCAGATACGATTTCGGGTTTTAATGTTGAAGCATCAGCCAATTGCGGATAAAGAATCGCAGGTCGCAGGTTGGCAAACAGGCCCAACTCCTTACGCAAACCTAATAGGCCTTTTTCCGGACGCACTGAAATATCCAGTGATTCCCATTTATAGCCACCCACTGCACCAAGCAATACTGCATCGGCTTCTTTAGCCAGCTTTAATGTCTCATCGGGTAATGGTGAACCAGAAATGTCATAGGCTGTACCACCGACGGGGGCTTCATTCATTTCCACATCCAGACCATCGGCCTGAAGTTTCTTAATCACCTTCACGGCCTCAGCCACGATCTCCTGACCGATGCCATCACCGGGGAGTACTGCAATTTTTTTCGTCATATCTAAACCTCATATTCACCACTAAGACACGAAGACACAAAAATATTCCTTCGTGTCTTCGAGACTTAGTGGTTAATTAAATAACCAGGGCGCTTTCGCCTGGCGTTTCTCTTCATACGCTTTAATATCATCAACATGCTGCAAGGTCATGCCGATGTCATCCAGACCATTGATCAGGCAATGCTTACGAAATTCATCAATATCAAACTTAATGACACTGCCATCGGCTTTAGTGATCGTCTGCGCGGCAAGATCAACATCAAGTTGATAGCCTTCATTCGCGTCAACGTCTTTGAACAACTGATCGACGATATTGGCATCCAGTTTGATCAGCAAGATGCCATTTTTGAAACTGTTGTTATAAAAGATGTCCGCAAAGCTCGGTGCAATAATCACACGAAAGCCATAATCGAGCAGCGCCCAGGGTGCATGTTCACGTGAAGAGCCACAACCAAAGTTTTCGCGTGCAATCAAAATCTGCGCACCCTGATAACGTGGCAGATTCAACACAAACTCTTTATTCAGCTGACGCTTGCTGTTATCCATACCCGGCTCGCCATGATCAAGATAACGCCATTCATCAAACAGATTAGGGCCAAAGCCACTACGCTTGATCGATTTCAAAAACTGCTTGGGAATAATGGCATCGGTATCGACATTGGGTCGATCCATAGGTGCCACGATTGCTTTTAACTGAGTAAATTTATCCATATCTCTTTCCTATAATTTCACCGCCAAGTCACCAAGGCGCCAAGAAAAATATTTTTTATTCTTGGTGCCTTGGCGTCTTGGCGGTTAATTCATTTTTCTCACATCAACAAAATGACCTGCAACTGCTGCCGCGGCGGCCATGGCAGGGCTGACAAGATGGGTACGTCCACCCTGCCCCTGTCGACCTTCAAAGTTGCGATTCGATGTTGAAGCACAACGCTCACCAGGCTCAAGTCGATCGGCATTCATGGCCAGACACATGGAACAACCCGGCTCACGCCATTCAAAGCCGGCTTCGACTAAAATTTTATCGAGTCCTTCTGCTTCAGCCTGTTGTTTTACTAAACCAGAACCGGGCACCACCATGGCCAGCTTGATGTTGCTTGCCACCTTACGACCCTTGGCCACGGCTGCGGCTGCACGAATGTCTTCAATACGTGAGTTGGTGCAGGAACCAATAAAGACCTTGTCCACTTTGATTTCGTTAATCGGTGTATTGGCACTCAGGCCCATATAATCCAACGCCTTTTGCATGCCATCACTTTTCACCGCATCGCTTTGTGCCGATGGATCAGGCACCTTATCGCCAACGGCAACCACCATCTCAGGCGATGTACCCCAGGTGACCTGCGGTTGAATGCTGGCCGCATCAATATTAACCACGGTATCAAACTGCGCATCGGCATCACTGTGCAGATCATTCCACTCGTTCACCGCCGCATCCCATTGCTCAGCAGTGGGTGCATAGGGTCGACCTTTAACGTATTCGATCGTCTTGTCATCCACCGCGACCATGCCGGCACGTGCGCCCGCTTCAATCGCCATGTTGCAAACGGTCATGCGACCTTCAATAGAAAGATCACGAATCGCCTCACCACCAAACTCGATGGCATAGCCAGTGCCACCCGCCGTGCCGATCTTGCCGATGATGGCCAGCACGATATCTTTTGCCGTCACACCGGCGCCGACTTTGCCATCAACACTGACTAACATAGTGTTTGATTTCTTTTGCACCAGACATTGCGTGGCCAATACATGCTCAACCTCGGAGGTCCCAATGCCATGCGCCAAGGC
>JAOULB010000129.1 GCA_029882235.1 Gammaproteobacteria bacterium
CAGCCAAGTGTAGACAGTCTCATTGATAGGTGTACCGTTATCAAGCACCATATACTTAAACACAATCATGGAGAGCACGCAGGAAACAGCAACACCTAGAATAGTCGCCCAGTGCGCACCGGCACGGCCAATCTGTTTGCCAAACAATCCAGCGATTATTGCACCGAACAATGGTGTCAGAACAATCCAGATAAAGATGCTTTGCATATTTTCAGCCATGTTCTAACCCTTCAATGTATCCAGATCGTCGACGTTAATGGTGTGTTTATTGCGGAACAGGACAACCAGAATCGCAAGACCAATCGCTGCTTCAGCAGCCGCGACTGTAAGAATAAAGAACACAAACACCTGCCCTGCCTGATCACCCAGATAATGAGAAAAGGCAATAAAATTCAAATTAACGGCCAACAGCATCAACTCAATCGCCATCAATAATATGATAACGTTCTTCCGATTAAGGAAGATCCCCGCGATACTGAGGCAAAATAATATTGCACCAAGTATTAAGAAATCTGAAAGCGCTATCATGACTTAAACATCCCCATTTATTTCTTTTTCTCAGTAGGCATATTGACCATTCTTACTCGATCTTCTCGTTTAACTGAGATTTGGTCTTCTGGTTTTTGGTACTTCGTGTTATCCCTGCGTCGCATGGTTAGTGCAATTGCGGCGACAATAGCGACCAGCAGAATGACTGCTGCAATCTCGAATGGGTATACATATTTTGTGTAAAGCTCAGAACCCAATGCTTTTGTGTTGTTGTAATCAGCCAGGTGTCGTTCAGGCTCAGCAATTTTATCCAGACCAAAGTTATCTGAGCCAACCACAGTAATAAGCATACCGACCATTGCCACCGCGACAACAACCCCAATTGGCAAGTAGCGGGTAAAGCCTTCACGTAAACGATCAACATTAATGTCCAGCATCATGACAACGAACAGGAACAGAACCATCACTGCACCGACGTATACAAGAACTAACACAATCGCGAGGAACTCAGCTTCAAGCAACATCCAGATAATTGCGCTGGCAAAAAATGTCAGCACCAGAAACAGGGCTGCCTGAATTGGGTTACGTACGGTAATCACCATGGTGGCACTTGACACCATAATTAACGCAACGATATAAAATATTATTTTTTCAACACCCATTATTTATTTCACTTATTTTTATCGTCTAACGATAGTCAGAATCCTGTTTCCTTGCTGCGGCAATCTGTTTTTCATATTTATCGCCAACTGCAAGTAATTTTTCTTTTGTCATATAGAGATCACCACGCTCTTCACCGTGATATTCAAATACATGTGTTTCTACAATTGAATCAACTGGGCAGGATTCTTCACAGTAGCCACAGAAAATACATTTAGTTAAATCAATATCATAACGCGTTGTACGACGTGTTCCATCTTCACGTTGTTCTGACTCGATCGTGATTGCCAGTGCTGGACAAACAGCTTCACACAACTTACAGGCTATACAGCGCTCTTCCCCGTTTGGGTATCGGCGTAGCGCATGCAGACCACGAAAACGGTTTGATATTGGCGTTTTGTCTTCGGGGTACTGCAAAGTCACTTTACGCACAAACAGGTTGCGACCTGTCACGCGTAATCCTCGAATAAGCTCGATCAGGAATAGACTTTTAAAATAACGTGTCAAAGTATTCATCTATGCTGCATCCCACCATGGTGGTACTTCGCCGAGAATAAGCAGTCCAACCACAAGTAACCAGACGATGGTAATTGGAATAAATACTTTCCAACCCAGTCGCATAATTTGATCGTAACGATATCGTGGGAATGTCGCTCTGAACCACAGATAACAAAACAGGAAAAATGACGTCTTAAGTAATAGCCAGTGTATGCCCGGACCAAGCAACATACCCAACACAGGAATATCAAATACGGTTTCAGGCAAAATTCCTTCGAAGGGGCTTAACCAACCACCAAGAAACATAACCGATGCCAAAATGGCGATTAAGATCATATTGATATATTCAGCCAGGAAAAACACGGCAAAGGCCATGCCTGAATATTCTACGTGGAAACCGGCAACAATTTCCGATTCACCTTCGGCGACGTCAAATGGCGCGCGGTTAGTTTCAGCAACACCAGAGACAAAATAAATAATAAAGAGAGGGAATAAGGGCAACCAGTACCAGTGGAAAATACTTCCCGATTGGCCGCGAACAATATCACCTAAATTCAGACTACCAGCCGCCATTAGCACCCCAACAAGCGCGAATCCCATGGCAATTTCATAGGCGACAATCTGCGCACCAATTCGCATCGCACCTAATAAAGCATATTTTGAATTTGATGCCCAACCCGCAATGATGACACCGTAAACACCAATGGATGTAATTGCCAGCACATATAACAACCCGGCATTAATATCTGCCAGCACCATACCATCATCAAAAGGAATAACGGCCCAGACTGCAAGCGCGGGAGCAATAGATAATACAGGGCTAATAATAAAGAGATATTTGTTCGAACCGGTAGGAATAATAATTTCCTTGAACATCAGCTTTACGGTATCGGCAATAGGTTGCAGTAAACCACGAGGACCTACTCGATTTGGTCCGAGACGCAGCTGCATATAACCAATAACCTTACGTTCGGCAAAAGTAAGATAGGCCACACACAGGATCAACGGGATCATGATTGCGACAATTTTTAACAGTATCAAAATTGTCGTTTGCAATCCCATTGGGAATGATTCAAATATGCTGATTACCCATTCAAACATGTTTCATCTCACCATCAGCTCTTGCTTAAGTCCACTGGACCATAACTATTGCCCAGTTGTTCACTGCCAATAACGCCAGCGGGCACCATAATACATTGATCTGGAATGTTCTCATTAATGATGATTGGCATTGCCGCCTTTTGGCCATCCTGTGAGACCATACCCTGGGCTTCGCCATTGAGTTTGGTTTTACTCAATGTTTCTGCATTAATGTGAATCGCAATATTAATTGCGTCACTTGTTTCTTGCAGTGGTTGTGCACGACGCACCAGCATATCGGTTGCATATATTGGCAAATAACCAATCCGCATCATTTGTTGATTATCCTGTGATGACTCACCAAGTTTGCGCAGCTCACTTTGTGAAGAAGCGACAACATTGGCGGCCATAGCCTGACATTCATCTCGAACTTCTTCTGATGACATGTAATCAAAACCATCCAGCTTAAATAGATTTCCTAACACGCGTAATACTTTCCATGCAGGTCGGGCATCATCCAGTGGCGATACGCACGCAGCAAAACTTTGCCAGTGTCCTTCCACATTGACGTATGTTCCTGATGTTTCAGTAAATGCTGAAACAGGCAGTAGAACATCCGCATAGGATTTAGTTGTCTCAGATGCAAAAGATGCCAGGCTGATTACAAAGTCTGTTGCCTTTAAACGATTTAATGCTGCACCCGGGTCGGCACAATCAAACTCTGGCTCGAGTTGAAGCAATACCATGCCACCCATGGTTTGTCCCAGCATGGTTTGTGAATTTAAACCTTCTTCAACCTGCGTTCCTGCCGGACCACGATGAGGCAACATACCTGCGAGACAGGCACCAGCAGAATTAGCACCTTGCGATAAATAACCCAGTGTTGCGTTTGAGTGCTGAGCAATAATATTCGCCAGTGTGCGAATATCGCCGAGCTCGGCCTGACCCATTGACTGATTTCCAATCAATACTGTTGCTTTTTCAGCCGCATGCAGGTGTTTGGCAATAGCCAGATGATCATCATGCGTTTCAATGTTAGCCGCACGACTTTCAATTTCCTGTGGAAGTTTATCACCAGTAATTGAAAGCAGGGCTTTGCAGATAGCGACAAGGTCATTCACCATTCCAGCTGGTGAGGAAACCAGTTGTTCTTCGACTGGGAAATTGAAATCGTATTCAATTGGATTAACAAACATCAATTGCGCACCATTCAGTGCAGCCTTACGCAGTCGATGAGAAATAATCGGTTGATCTTTTCTTATATTGGAACCAATCAATAATGCCGCATCCACATCCTGCAATTCTGCAATCGACTGTCCTAACCATGGGAATATGGGCTCTACATCCTGATTGCTAAAATCAAGCTGGCGAGTTCTATGATCAATGTTTGCACAACCCAGACCACGCATCAGTTTCTGTAACAGAAACATTTCTTCTGTTGTTGCCGACGGACTACTTACTGCACCAATTTTTTCAATACCGTGCGCCTGCTTCACCCGCTGCAGACCTTCGACTGCATAGGCCAACGCTGTTTCCCAATCGACACTCTTCCAGCTATTACCCTGTTTGATCATGGGTGTGCGCAGTCGGTCGCGATGATGCAAGCCGGTGTAACTGAAACGGTCACGATCAGAGAGCCATATTTCATTGATCGCTTCATTTTCACGCGGAAGCACACGCATCACCTGTCCGCGTCGAACATCAACAGTGATGTTTGAACCGACACAATCATGTGGGGCAATGCTCTTGTATTGTTGATTTTCCCATGGGCGACCAGAGTAACGATAAGGTTTCGAGGTCAATGCGCCCACCGGACACAGATCGATTACATTCCCCGACATTTCTGAATCGACGGTACTTTCTACATAGGTTCCAATTTCGGTATGTTCGCCACGTCCGGTTGCGCCAAGCTCACGGATACCCGCAATTTCCTGACCAAAGCGAACACAGCGCGTGCAATGAATACAGCGCGTCATATCGGTTGCAATCAGAGGCCCAATATTTTTTTCTTTTACAACACGCTTTTTCTCAACAAAACGTGAGATATCACCACCAAAGCCCATGGCAATATCCTGTAAATCACACTCACCACCCTGATCGCAAATCGGACAATCGAGCGGATGATTAATCAATAGAAATTCCATCACACTCTTTTGTGCTTCAAGCGCCATGGGTGAACGTGTCTGCACATTCATACCATCGGTAACAGGTGTCGCACAGGCAGGTAATGGTTTTGGTGCCTTCTCAACTTCAACCAGACACATACGACAGTTTGCTGCCACAGACAATTTTTTGTGATAACAGAAACGCGGGATAGTGATACCTGCCTGATCAGCAGCCTCGATCACCATACTCCCCTGCGGAACCTCAAGTTTGATTCCGTTTATCTCTATGTTAACTGTATCTGACATTCGTTCTATTCGTCCTGCTTCATCACACCATGCACTTGCCATGGTCTATGTGATATTGGAATTCATCTCTAAAATGTTTAAGAAAACTT
Source organism: Gammaproteobacteria bacterium (assembly GCA_029882235.1). Classification (GTDB taxonomy): domain Bacteria; phylum Pseudomonadota; class Gammaproteobacteria; order UBA6429; family Thiohalophilaceae; genus JAOULB01. Next base: position 5,228 of record JAOULB010000129.1, read on the forward strand.
TGTACTGGCATTGCCGCGGCATCACCTAAGGCACAAATTGTGCGACCACCAATTCGGTTAGCGACATCATCCAGCAAGTCCAGATCTTCAGGGCGGCCCTGACCATGTTCAATACGATGAACCATGCGCGCTAACCAGCCTGTGCCTTCACGACAGGGGGTACACTGACCACATGATTCTTCAAAATAAAAATGTGAAAGTCGCGCCAGTGTTCTAACCATACAGGTTGTTTCATCCATAACGATCACTGAACCTGCACCAAGCATAGTACCGGCCTTGGATAATGAATCATAATCCATGTCCAGTTCCATCATGGTTTTTGCTGGTACAACAGGCACCGATGAACCACCTGGTATCACGGCCTTGAGTCGATGACCATTGCGTATACCACCGGCCATATCGAGTAACTCAGCAAATGGGGTTCCCAAAGGAACTTCAAAATTACCGGGTTTATTCACATGACCTGAAACAGAAAAGAGTTTGGTGCCGCCGTTATTTGGCTTACCCATTTCAAGGAACCATTGACCACCCTTTTCAAGAATAACCGGTACAGAGGCGAGACTCTCAGTGTTATTGATTGTTGTTGGGCGCCCATACAGACCAAAGCCAGCCGGGAATGGTGGTTTGAAACGAGGCTGCCCTTTCTTACCTTCGATGGACTCAAGCAAGGCTGTTTCTTCACCGCAGATATAAGCGCCGGCACCAAGATGAGATGCCAGATCAAAGTCTACACCTGATCCCAGTACATTCTTACCAAGCAGACCTGCTTTATAAGCCTCTTCGAGTGCAGCTTCAAAACGTTCATAGGGTTCCCAGAATTCACCACGAATATAGTTATAGCCTGCGCTAGCACCAATACAGTATCCAGCAATCGCCATACCTTCAATTAATTGATGTGGGTTATAGCGTAAAATATCTCTATCTTTACAGGTGCCGGGTTCGCCTTCATCTGAATTACAGACGATGTATTTCTGACCTGGAGCATTACGCGGCATAAAGCTCCACTTAAGTCCTGTCGGGAAGCCTGCGCCACCACGACCACGTAAAGCT
>JAOULB010000002.1 GCA_029882235.1 Gammaproteobacteria bacterium
TCTTCGTAGCTTTCTTCTTAGCTTTCTTCTTAGCTTTCTTCTTAGCTTTCTTCTTAGCCTTCTTCTTGGCTTTCTTCTTAGCTTTCTTCTTGGCTACTTTTTTCTTGGACTTCTTCTTAGAAGCCTTTTTCTTTGTCTTCTTCTTCGCAGCCTTCTTCTTAGTTTTCTTCTTGGTCTTTTTCTTGGCTGTTTTCTTTTTCTTAGCCGCAGATTTTTTCTTGGCTGGTTTTTTTGCAGCTGGAGCTGCAGCTGAGCCACCACCACTAGGAAGGCTTTCAACAACACGCGCTACGGCAGCAAAAATACCCTGGATATCACCAACGCCCTGAATGGTGCGCAGTTTGCCCTGTTTTCTATAGTAATCAACTAATGGGGCAGTTTGTGATTCATAAACACGCAGACGATTGCCAATGGTTGCTTCATTATCATCACTGCGCTGTTCGAGATCACCACCACATTTATCACAACGTCCGGGCATGCGGGGTGGCTGGAAGTGAACATTGAACATTTGGCCACAGGATTTACAGGTACGACGACCAGTGAGTCGCTTCATTAGAACATCAAAGTCAACATCAATTAATGCGCCTGCCTGTAAGGGCTTGCCTAAACCGGATAACATTTTGTCCAGTGCTTCGGCCTGTGCGAGGTTTCTGGGGAACCCATCAAGGATAAAACCCTTATTTGCATCTGGTCTCGCCAGGCGCTCTTTAATCATACTAAGGACAATATCATCAGAAACCAGCTGCCCGGCATCCATCGCAGCCTTGGCGCGCATGCCAAGAGGAGTGCCTTTGGAAACAGCTTCACGAAGCAGGTCGCCAGTTGAAATCTGTGGGATGTTATATTTTTCTACAAGTAATTTGGCTTGTGTGCCTTTACCTGAACCTGGTGCTCCAAGTAATACGATTCTCATTTTATTCTCACTCCATTTGATAGCTAGTGATTTTATCGGCGCGGTTTGAGTCTTTTTAAGTGTTTTCTTACCGCATTAGTAATTATATTAACTAAAAAATAAAACTAGACCTTGGAATACAACAAGTCAATGCACTTTCTGAATCTATTACTCAATACGTGTTGTTGGTTTAGCACACCGTTTTCTTCTTTTGTAAGTTATTAAACTCATCATTCGTGATTAAAGTGCTAATTTCACATCGTCCAGTTAAGCCAATCGAACACACTCCAAAAAATTTTATTCATCGCCACTGAACAATTCCATGCCAAATGTATGGATAAAAGCATTTTGCCCAGTGTTGGACTTCCGTTTTATCTCGCTGCTGGTAGAATGGCGAGCCTTTCGATAGTGCCAGGAGTAGTTGCAGCATGAACCTTGACCGAGTTGGCCCCGGTAAACAGATCCCTGAAGATGTAAACGTCATCATCGAGATCCCCTCCCATAGCGATCCCGTCAAATATGAAGTTGATAAAGAAACAGGGGCGATGTTTGTTGATCGATTTATGAATACGGCCATGCACTACCCCTGCAATTATGGTTATATTCCTAAAACATTGTCTGAAGATGGTGATCCTGTTGATGTTCTGGTCGTGACACCGATCCCCTTGATCAGTGGCTCTGTCATTCGCTGTCGCACTATTGGCGTATTATCAATGACGGATGAGGCCGGTCCAGACGCCAAGCTACTTGCTGTCCCCATTGATAAGCTCTGTCGCAGCTATCGTCAGGTTCACTCACCTGAGGATATGCCTGAAATGCTGTTAAATCAGATCACGCATTTTTTTGAACACTATAAGGATCTTGAAGAAGGCAAGTGGGTCAAGGTCGAAGGCTGGTCAGGTGCAGATGCTGCGGCACAGGAAATCAATGCCGCGATTGAGCGCTATCAACAAACACCTGACAAACCCTATTTTTAACTTTGATAAATCTAAATTATGAAAATTTGTATTGTCTCAGATAGCCACGATAATCGATTTTTACTCGCTGCCGCAGTAGAAGATGCCAAGGCCAAAGGAGCAGAGCTGGTCTTGCACTGTGGTGATGTTGTTGCCCCCACGACATTGAAAATTCTTAACCCTATTGGCCTGCCTGTCCATGTCATCCATGGGAATAACACGGGCGATTTATACAGTATGGGCAAACTTGGGCATGATGACTCCAGCGTGATTCAATATTATGGTCAGGACGCTGGCATTGAATTACATAAGAAAAAGATATTCCTGGTGCACTACCCGCACTATGCCAGGGCGATGTGTGCAACAGGTGATTGGGATCTGGTCTGCTGTGGACATGATCATCGTGCCGAAATCGCCTCGCATGCGAACATGCGTGGTGGCGAAACCTGGCTGGTTAATCCCGGTACGGTCGGTGGTATCGGTCGAGATCCGACCTATGTATTTGGCGATCTGGAAACCATGTCTTTTCAAATTGAACCCGTGCCTATTCCTCATGAGTATGCTTACAACAGCACACCTGTTACCTCCCACTCGTAATCAGGGCGGGTATATTCATAATATTCTTATCCTCAAGGGCCTGCGGGTAAGCCACGGCATAACCTTGCACGTAATCAACACCAATGTTGGATAAGGCAGCCAGCGTTGCTTCATCTTCAACAAACTCTGCCACTGTATCAATCCCCATGACATGGCCTATCTGGTTGATTGAGATCACCAGATTGTAGTCATTTTTATCCGTTAGCAGGCTCCTGACAAAGTTGCCATCAATTTTCAGATAATCAACTGCCAGGGTTTTAAGATAGGAGAACGAACTCAGGCCACTACCAAAATCATCCAGCGCGAAACGACAACCTTTCTCTTTCAATACAGAAATAAACTGTCGCGCACAGGTAATATTACTAATAACCGATGTTTCAGTAATCTCAAAACAAATCTTGTTAAAGTCGATCCCCGTTACTGAAAATTGCTCCAGCACATAATCCAGGAACTTTTCTTCACCTAAAGACTGTCCTGAAAGATTAACGCTCCACATGCTTACCTGCTGCTGCCATTCAGGATGTTCTGCAAGGGTAGTGAAAATTTTACTCACGACCCACTGATCAATTTCCAGCATCAGGTTATAACGCTCTGCTGCCGGTAAAAATACACCGGGAGGGATAAGCTTACCTGTTTCACTACACAGGCGTAATAAAATTTCTGCATGATCCTTTTCGCCCTGGCGCGGACTGAGTGGGCGTATAAGTTGATAAAAGAGTTGAAAACGATCTTCCTGTATTGCACGTTGGATATGTTGCACCCATTGCATTTGCCCATGGCGCTGTGCCACGGCCTTATCATCTTCAGTAAACACATGCAGACGATTACGGCCTCGCTCTTTTGCAATATAACAGGCTGAATCTGCGGCACTCATAATGTCAGTCAGACTGCCACTGTCGGCATTGATGGGCACCAGACCAATACTGATGCTGGATTTAAAAATATTGTTGTCCCAGGCAAAACTATAATCGCTAACAGCGACTCTGATTTTCTCAATTACATTATGCGCATCATCCAGTAAGCATGAATCAAGCAGAATGCCAAACTCATCGCCACCGAGGCGGGCAAGGGTATCCGTCTCACGCAGGTTTTTTTCTAATATCGTTGTAATGTTTTTGAGCATTTCATCACCTGCGATATGCCCGCAGGTATCATTCACGATCTTGAAGTCATCCAGATCCAGATAACCCATAGCATGCTCCTGACCCAGTTGCCCTGCACTATCGAGCATATATTCCAGGCGACGTTCAAACTCTCTACGATTGATCAGGCCTGATAGTGGGTCATGCGTAGCCTGGTAGCTGAGCTGTCTTGCCATGCCTCGTAACTCAGTGACATCGTGCAAAACCAAAACGGCACCGATTATTTCATGTTGTTGATCAAAAATTGGCGAAGCGATGACCTCAACAGAATATTCACTACTCTTATCCAGACCAAGTAATACCGTCTGTTCTGCCAGACGTAGGGTTTTGCCTGACTCGAGACAATACTGAACCGGATTCGGAATCGGTAATCTGGTTGACTCTTCAACCAGATTAAGGATTTCCATCATCGGTTTGCCCCTGGCCTGAGCCGCTTTCACGCTACATAGGGTTTCAGTAATTGGGTTCATGTACTGGATGTTGCCGTGAATATCTGTTGAGACCACACCATCACCAATCGACTGCAGGGTCACATGAATACGGTCTTTTTCTGTTTCAAGCTCTTCTTCTGAGCGCCGAATTGCTTCAAACAGGGGACGTATCTGGTAAACCGCTATCAACACCAGAGCAGAAATCATCAGGGCTACCAGTTCGGTTTTTAAGATGGGTAGTTGGGCAGGGTAATTTTCCCAGGTCGAATAAAGCGTTAAACAACGTCGAATCGCCATCAGGAAAATGGCTGTAGAAAGCGCAATCCAGGCTAGACGTCCACCGGAAACACGAATTAACGACAGGGCAATAAATGCCGCAATAAATTGCAAAAGTATTGATACAGTTAAAACAAAAATAACTGCCATCAGAGCCCCTCGACTAGCCTTGTGGTGTTGGTTTCAGGCCTATCGCCATATTAGATATTTTTTTGTTGTCCGCTAAGCATAGTCGATATTTAACTGTTCTGAGACAATTTATCGAATGCTTTGAAATTGGCCAGGCCGGAATCAGCTCGGTGTGTTTTTTTCAACCCAGCGCTGCCCATCGTTTAATTGCTCTTTTTTCCAGAATGGGGCCCTGGATTTTAATTCTTCCATCAAATAACGATTCGCATCATAGGCTGCGGCTCGGTGTGCGGCCCAGACGGCAACAAGGACAATAGAATCACCAGGTTCAATCTGACCAACCCGGTGAATAATCAAGCTATCAATAATTGGCCAGTTTTGTTTAGCCTGCTGACTGATTTGCGTCAGGTATTTTTCAGTCATACCGGGATAGTGCTCAAGAAACATGCTCTGAACACTCTCGTCTTCATTAAAATCACGCATGGTGCCTACAAATACACTTGTAGCACCAAACTTTCCCTGTTGTTCAAGACTATCTTGCATGATCTGAACTTCCGCATAGGCATCAAAAGGCTCATTTCGAATCTGAACAACCATCTCAGCCACCTGTTACCGGAGGGAAAAATGCCACTTCATCTCCATCGACAACGGCGTGCTCAAGCCCAACATATTCCATATTGATGGCACAAAGAAGATTGGCAGGAATGGCCTGGCTATTTGTGGCTTGCTGCCAGACCTGCATGACTGTGCCCGCCTGGTCGGCCTGAATCTGAATTTCATCGATTTGCAGCTGCTCACGCAAACTTGCAAAAAATTTCACCTGAATAGACATTTTTTTAAACCCTGATTTGCCCTAATTTGGCTGGCAACCTATTATGCTCCTCAGATTAGAGCACTAGTTTAAAGTTAGCGCCAGACAACATACCTGAGAAAATAAGCCATGACCAACTTTACTCATTTTAACGCAAATGGTGATGCCCATATGGTCGATGTCGGGAATAAAAACCCAAGTCACCGAATTGCGATTGCCTCCGGCCAGATCGAAATGCAGACCGAAACCTATGAACTCATTATGAAGGGAAACCATAAAAAAGGGGACGTACTTGGCATTGCACGTATTGCTGCAATTATGGCCGCGAAAAAAACTGCGGATCTTATCCCTCTCTGCCACCCATTAATGCTAACTCATATTGATGTTGATTTTACCCCTCAGGATTCAACTGCAGTCATATGCACGGCCAGAGTCGAGACCGAAGGTAAAACAGGTGTCGAAATGGAAGCCCTCTGTGCGGTACAAACCGGATTACTTACCATTTATGATATGTGCAAGGCCGTTGATCGAGGTATGACCATTACCCGGGTTCGTCTGGAAGAAAAATCTGGTGGTAAATCCGGCAAGTGGCAAAGAACGGACTCTGCTTAGATATTTGCCTGGTGAGATGAATTTATGCTGTGCTCACGCTGTAATAATCGTGCACGGCGTCTGTCGATACAGGTACGTCGATCTTCAGTCACGAGAATACCTTCACTATCATAAAAAGGAACGACTGGCATTTTACTTAACTGACGACGGTCACTGCCATAACCACGCTTTAAACTTGGGTCGCGCATCAGCATTAATCTTGCTAAGGCAATAATGCCAAAGAAAAGAACAACCCCTATAAAAAATGGTGATTGAATAATGCCTAAAACTGATTCCATTTTAATGACCCCGCTGCCATTACTGGCAATCCGTTAGTGTTAACGCTAAGCTATCAAGCCTGATTTATTTGTCAATTAAGCAGTTCATAAATCAGTCTTAAAATTTACATTGCGTTGTATCAATTATGTTTATAGAGCCCCTGTTACATTCTCCACCACCTCGCGACCGAGCAGAATTAATACAACGAGTTTGCGGGCTTGCTGGAAACACATTGGGCCAGCTTGCTGATGAATATAACTTTCCTGTGCCTGAGCATTTGCATGCTAACAAAGGCTGGCAAGGCCAGTTACTGGAAGCTGTACTGGGTACTACCGCATCAACCCAGGCCGAACCGGACTTCAAGGAACTGAGCATTGAGCTAAAAACTATTCCTGTGAATGAGCAAGGTCATCCTGTTGAATCAACCTATGTCTGTACTGTTCCACTGACTAATAACGCAGGCTTAAGCTGGGAAAGTAGTTGGGTAAAAAGAAAACTATCGACTGTTTTATGGATACCTATTTTGGTCGATAAGGCATCCAGTATTTCACAACGAGTTGTTGGCCAGGGTTTATTATGGCAACCAGACCAACAACAGTTTGAGCAATTAAAAAATGACTGGGAAGAACTCATGGATATGGTTTGTCTGGGCCAACTGGATCAAATAACTGCTCATCATGGTCAGATCCTGCAAATCCGACCCAAGGCCGCAAATGCTCGCGCCTTAACAAACGCCACAGATGAGAATGGTCATCGACAACAAACATTACCACGCGGTTTTTATTTGCGCAGTCATTTTACTCGAGAGTTATTACAACAAAATTTTATACTCTAAAAATGTGTTTAATATCGCAAGACCTTTGCAGACCTGGCAGGCTCGGGCATAATGCAACCGCCTGGAGCTGTGCCTCCACCACCTTCCTCTAGCAACATAAAGAAGTTAATCATGTCAGACAATAAAACTGATCAGGAACAACAGCCTGAAATTTCAATGCTCGATCAACAACAAACTGCCGAATCATTTTTGCAGGAAAAACAGGCGCGGCTCGCGCAGTTAAACGACGCCGCTACTGAAGAGCGTGCCAATCTATTACTCGATATTGCTGAAGCCTATATATCACTCAATCAGCCAAGTGAAGCCTGGACATCGGCAAAGCAATCCTTCGATATTTTTATATTCAATGAAAACTGGCAAGGCGCTGTTGAGGCCTGTAATGTGCTCTATCAAAGTGAACAGGACGATTCCATTGTGGCGCTAGGGCAAGGTCTATGGCTCGCGGTCACCTTCCCGATTCAGGCAGACACGACGGTCGCAACAGTTCAGAATCTGATTGACGAAACTCCTGCAAATGCAGATGGAGCCGCCGTTGCTGCAGCAACCGCCCATTACATTGCCGGACTACGTACTGAGGGCGCAAAGCAGGAAAGCCTGACTTTTCTTACACGGCATATTCTTGGTCAGGTTGCCGAACGCCATAGTCAGGTGCAAAGTCAGGACGAATTTGAAATCTGGATCAGTCGATTACAGTTAGATCAGCCAGAGGAATTTCTGCCGCGACTCGCGACGGTGATTGATGTCATGGTGGAAGATAAGTGGTGGTTTGATCGAGACCAGTTACGTGCAAAAATTCCTGATCAGTAATTAATCGCCCGTTGGGATAATGCTGTATTCGACGATCTGTTCTTTTGTACTTAAGGCTTCAGCTAATGCATGGAAGTTATCCGGATCCTGAGTATTTATCGTCATCGTATATTGAAATATCGTACCCTCATCTTCCAGATGATAACTGGGACTATAAAATTTCAGATTATTCGCGCGAATAATTTCGTATAGTTCTGCACGAGGCAGGCCGACAGAACGCTTATAGCGAACCATCAGACTCGCATAGCGACGAGATTTCAAACGACGTTCAATCCAGCCCATCACACTCAGAACCAGAATTGTAATAACGGTGGCGGCGACGGCTGAGACATAGAAACCCATGCCAATGATGATCCCAATCGATGCCGTTATCCAGATGGATGCCGCCGTGGTTAAGCCCCGAATGGTGAGCTTTTCCTTCATAATTACACCGGCACCGAGAAAACCAATACCGGTCATAATGCCCTGCGCCATGCGGGTAGGATCGACACGAATTGTATCAATAGGCATCCCAGCCAGTAGTTCCCATTGATAAACCGTCAATAACATTAATAGGCTTGAAGAAACACAAACCAGTGTATGCGTGCGCATGCCGGCGGGGCGGCCGTGATAACTGCGTTCAAGACCGATAATTGCTCCCGCCACAACGGCACCGAGTAAACGCGTGAGAATGACTATGTATTCTTCCATTGTTATTGTTCTGAATTTTCTTTAGTTGAAAGACAAGATATATATTTAAGTCTAGCACTTCACAAATATTTTTCTTATTTGTAATTATTGGCCGTTATTTAACCCACATAACGAACACCAATCCTGTATCCCTGACGCGCAGCATCCCGATAATAACTTGCATGCTGAAGTGTACGGTTATCCTGTAGTACAAGCTCACCAGTCCCCTTTGGTTCATTCCAGGCCTGGTTTAAAACAAGCTTATCGAGTACCTGACTCATATCACTATTACCAAACAAATCATACTGGCTGCGTGCGCCCTTTTCAGTGACTGGATCACAGGTGCCTTCCTTAACGCACTGTAAATAGGCCACGATATTTGCTGTTAATAATGTTGACGCTGTTCTGGGTTCTGATTGCTCAGGGTCAAAGGGATCACGACTAAATATAGAATAAGGTGTGGGCTGCATAGGGCTACGATCAACATGAAAGCTTAGATGTGGAAAACGATTGCGGTGACCCATTGATCGTTTTTCCAGTGACAGATAAGCATTCTTGAAAATAACCGGCCCGAATTGATCGGCAAGTGCTTTTACACCAGGGTCTAAATTCATATCGTTATCATGCAGCTCAAGCTCGGTGGCCTGCTCAAACTGAAACTGCAATCCAAACTGATTATAATTAAAAGGTATGCCCGACTGGTTCACACAATTTTGCAAACCGCCTGGAAGTAAATCTTTATAGTAAGCAGATATTTGAGCGGGATAATCAGGAATAACAAAGCGAGTAGTAACCCTAAGGCTACCAACCCATCCGGAATAAGGCTCCAGCGGATTAAGCAATAAATGTTTTACAAGCGGACTTAAATCAAACACACCATTCACACAGACTACAACCTGATGTGAATTATATCGGCCACAAAAGAAATTTTATTAACAGATAATTTAAGGGGAGTTTCCTTCTCAGAAATTGCTCGCGATACTGGGGGCTTTTACTTCTTTTTTGTCTGAGTTTTTTTCTTTTTCTTCTTTTTTTTGCCCGTGTAATACACACCTGGAATCCAGGTATTATGCAGTTGTGCGGTTTCTTCCATATCCTGACTATGGTCATCAATAAATTTAAAATTATTCAAGCCAATCCTGATGACATCTTCATTTGCAAGCTTGTATAAACTTATTTTTTTATCATTAACAAAAGTCCCGTTAGTGCTTTGTTGATCCTGTAAGTAATATTCAACATTCTCAGTATCATTTTGAATAATTTCAATTACAGCATGAACAATACTCACCAGCTCGTCATCAATGCTGATTTCATTATCTGGGCCACGACCAATACGAAACCGGGGTTTATCAATTTGTAAGCGAATACCCGCGACGCCATCTTTATATTGCACCAGTGTTGCCATACCAGATTTACTCTCCCAGACTCTCGTTAAGGTTCATATCTTTTTGCTATTAGGTTCTCTAAATTTGAGATCGTTATATTATAGCGAGGTTTTTAACAATTTTACTGTATAATACCCGGCCGATTGACCAAGAATTTTGTAAGACTGTGAAAAAAAATATTGTTGTTTATGCGGGCCCTGAGCGACGATGCTTGAAACGGCGTAGCCGGGAAGATCGTCGGACTACTCATCGAGAAATACAGGGCAGAACCCTTCGCCGCAAGCGGCCTGAAAGAAGAAGAGTCAATATTATCTAATCTCTTCGTCTATCGCAGGTGTGTTCTAATATTTAAACATACCTCAATTCCCCGATTCTCTGTTGCTGCGCCAATAATTGCCGCGCTACGCAAAGCCTCCATCTCTTTCTCATACGAGGCCGTGTATAAAAGTCGGCCCTTGAAAGTATGGGTGACACTAAAGACATAGCCCAGCCTGTCCACCTCAATCAGGTGATCACATTTGGGCATTGTCTGGTTCATATCCATTACATTATTAATATCGGCCTGAAAAACCCAGATTTAATAAATGTTTTTATAGTCTACCGTCTCAAAGTCCTTCTGATTGGCGAAAATATTCCTGTAAATATGATGAAAAATCAATTGAATCAGTATCTTCCAGCTCTTTTTGGCGCAATAAAGAATGCTGTCCTATCTCATCATAATTTTTAATGGCGCTGGAATCTAATTGAATATTCTTAAAATAACTCTGATGCTGCTTCGACATAGCCATACCAACGTTGAAAAAACCATCGCCTGATTCACGCATGGCCGCAAGCATTCGTGCTGAAGGGGTCGCTTCAGGGTTAAGAACAAGTTCAAGCTGCCTGGTACAGGAATGGCTATACGCATTTCCATTCTCTTCGGTGTCGAGAATACTGCATACCCCATGCATTGCCTGAAGAAGACTCCCTGCTTCGTCTTGTAATTTTGCCTCTTTGCCATTTTTGAGCAAAGTGCAATCATCCCGACGTCCTTCGTGGGCAACGACTAATTCATTACGATCAATTTCTTCACGCTCTCCGCTTTCCAGTACTGATCCATCGTGAAATAAACAAAATAACATAAAGGCTTCAAGAAAACGTATTTGCTCCAGATTCACACCAAGAGGATCAAAGGCATTAACATCCAGCGATCGAAGTTCAATATACTTAATCCCTCTTTCACTTAATGCACGAATCGGCATTTCATTACCCTGTAAAATCTGCTTTGGCCGAACAGTACTGTAATATTCGTTTTCTATTTGTAATATATTTGCATTAAGTTGCTGATACACTCCACCAACTTCTACACCAAATTCTTTATACTCTGGGTATGGGGTATTAATTGCATATGCCAGGCTGTTAATATAACTCTCAACAGAATCATAGTTGGCCTTCATACCCGTGAGTTTTTCTTTATTATTCTGGTAGCCAATATCTCCCATTCGCAAAGACGTGGCGAAAGGTTCATAGAAAGTAGTATCGTTAAATTCATCCAGATTTGTTTCTTTCCCTGCTAAAAAAGATTTACAGATTGCTGGTGATGCACCAAATAAATAGGGGATCAACCAGCCAAAGCGCAGCAGGTTTCTAATTAACTGGAAATAACTTTGGTTAATAAACGCCTGTAATGGTAAAGAGTTTTTTTCCAACTCCTGATACACCGGCCAGAACTTTTCCGGGATAGAATAATTAAAATGCACCCCGGCGATAACCTGCATGACGCGCCCATAACGATGTCCTAAGCCTCGTCGATAGGCTGTTTTCATCAGTCCTGCATTGGATGAACCATATTGCGCAATCGGTATACTGGTTTCGCCCGCCACCACACATGGCATGCTCGTCGCCCAGAGCAACTCATCCTCTATATTCTGATAAACATATGTCTGTGTCTGTTTGAGAAAGTCTAAAGCCGAAACAGGATCGGAGAATGGAGGCGTAATCAATTCTGTCAGCGCTTCAGAATAGTCCGTAGTAATATAGGGATGAGTCAGTGGTGAACCCAGCTTTACAGGGTGTGGTGTCTGTGCAATTTTTCCATCCGCGCCAACACGTAGAGTTTCTTTCTCTAAACCAATCAGGCCATTTCGCAGGCACTCAGACTGGCCTGCATTGATCAGGCGGGACAGACGATCCTCGTAAATTTTATACACGATTTGGATTCCGGAAATAGTACGGGACTAGGGGTATAACAATTACCGATGAAAAAGTATAAGCTGGAAAATATAATGGTTTAGTTGCCGGCCAGTATACCGAGTTCTGCATAGATATTCAGCTCATATAAACTAATTAATGTATCCGCAGTATTATTTAGCAGAATTAATTAAGTTTACTAGAGGAAATTGAAATCAATAAATATTGATACGACGACTAAAGCGTGCTTTGGGAGAAATAAGTGTTGGTGAAGACAGTTCAGGTTGGCTTTCTTCTTCAATCTCAAGCTCGGCTTGAACATGGTAAGCCTTTTCGATTTGTTCGGTCTCTTCACCCTTAAAGGCCTCGATAGAAAGATACTCTTTCACATCTTCGCAGACAAACACAAACTTATTCTTACCAATCATGACCACATCATTATGCTGGAGCTGATATTGCCCAATCGAGTCCTGATTGACGTATGTGTGGTTTGTACTTTCTAAATCCTCGAGAAAAAACTCCAGCACATCTCTTTTAGCTTGATGTCGTTTGACTATAAGCCGAGCATGTTTTTTACTGACAAAAGCATCATCAAGCCAGATATCATTTTTCTCAGCACAGCGACCAATAAGCAGCACGGGCTTATCCACTGGCCATCGAATGCCAGGCACACCGTTTGCATATTGTATTAATTCTGCCATGCTATCGTCCTGATTTAGGTTAAGTTCCCGATATCTGGTTAATTTTTGGGAAAGGCTTTAATAATACTCTAATTTGTCGGGGTGATGTCAATAGATCACAGCGGAGAAAATCAGCCGTTTAATATGATTAATAATATAATAATATTCTAATACTGATTTACATATCTAATATGGCACGATTTCTACATAACATTCTGCTGACTGCATTTTGCTCACTGGCCTGTGTTGCCCATGCGGAAGAATTATCAACAGAACCTGAAAAAAATGTTGAAGAAAGTTATCTGACACCCGACGAAAATGAAGACTATGAAATAGAACCACTTTATTCTTCCGACGATGAATCCATATTTGGTTTTCTAAATACTCCACATAGCGCTATCTCAGAAAGTGTCGAAGTCATAGCAAAATATATGGACGTATTTTTTGCTGATGAAAAAATTTACCAGGAGTCAACCAAAAGTTATGCCGTGTTGTCAGCCTATTCGATCACCGACGAAAATAGCGAGACACAATATGCCGGCGACCTCAGAATAAAGCTCGACTTACCGAAGACCAAAAAGAAGCTAAAGCTAGTTATTGAAAGTGATACTGATCAGGAACTACAGTCCGGATTTGAACATGTGACAGGAGATACTCCCAAAAAAGCTGCGACAGAATCCAGTTATTACGCAGCACTCCAGCGTGCATTGAAGAAGCAAGGAGAATGGAAACTTTATTCTTCTCTTGGAATTAAATTGCGTACACCACTGGATCCATTTATTCGTATCAGGGCAAAACGACACATCAGTTTTGATGAGTGGAACCTGAATTTTACCCAGTCATTTTTCTGGTTTCAGTCACTCGGTGCTGGAACGTCAAGCTTATTGGAATTTGATCGTACGTTTTATGACAATCTGTTGTTCCGATCGGCTACAACTGCGATCTGGCGAAACCAGACGGATGATTTCGAACTTTCACAATCTTTTAGCTTATTCCATGAAATTTCTGATCGACGAGCCATCTCCTATACCATAGCAAGTTTTGGAACCAGCGAACCCACTGTTCACGCAACCTCATATTTATTTAATATTCGTTATCGCCAACGCATTCATAAAGACTGGTTATATGCAGAATTACGTCCAGAAATAGTTTATAAGCGAGAAAACGATTTTCATCCAGAGCCTTCTCTCATCTTTCAGATCGACATGGTTTTCGGTGACAAATACTTGAAGTAGTTTTGCTGTCGAGAAAATCCAGCAGGCAATTAAACTTCGATAATCATATCCAGTTCGAGCAGTTCATCTAAACACTTAAAAAGTGCCCCACGCTGAATTGGTTTAGCCAGAAATCCCTTTGCGCCAAGACGTTTGCACCAGGCCTGCTCAGAAGGTTGTTCAGAACTACTGATAATAACAATGGGAATATTTTCTGTTTTTGGTTCTTTGCACAATATCCGTGTCGCCTGAAAACCCGTTATGCCAGGCATGATCACATCCATCAGGATCACATCGGGTTGATTTTCTTTAGCAACTTCGATGGCTTCTTCACCACTAGAGGCAGTCAGGGTGGAATACCCTCCTTGCTCCAGTACGGATTTGACCGCATGAACGACTGTACGTGAATCATCAACAATCAATATGGTGTAGTCACCTTCAAGAGGCAACCTGGGCTTGGCCCGACGTTCCGTTGATTTATTCCGACCAAAAAGACTTTTGATGCGAAAGCCTTCCATTTTGTTGTGATCTCCCCTTTTTTCCCTGCTAGGAATGTATCGAAAACTCAAAAGGATCGCAACTGTGGAAGTAAAAGCGTGGAAAGTCTGATGTTAAATGGTAGTAAATTGCCGATATTTGGTAAATTTTTTCTAAAGAGTAAAACGTATGACACCAGAACGACGCAAGAATAGAGCCAGACTTTGCTTGGCATCAGTCAGTGATTTATAAGGTCCATGCTCTTTGCCATTACGCGTCTGATAGAACCATTCATTTTCACGGATGTAAAAACGCTTTTTACGTAATGGCACCTGACCCGATTCACCGACTCGATTTGCCTGTTGTTGTTGAGCTACTCGTTGCATCACATTTGATCTCATATTGGACGGTATCGCCATGATTCCTTTTGTCTCACTGTCTGTTTACCCTGCACCAGTTCATTCAACTGCTGGTTTGCCTGTTCCCTGGTCAAATTCGGTCCTCTGATTCCTTCCCTTGTCAGGACATACCAGCCCTGGCCCATAACATGAAAATAACGATCCTGGTTTGAGCGATCCTCGGCCGAAGTCCTGTTTCGATTTGCACCTGAAGTTTCCTGAAAATCCATTTGGCCACCCCCTCAATTGTTCATGTAGAGGTAAGCAGAATAGTGTTTTCATGCTCATATGTATGTCAGGCGATTCTGAATTCCATGTAGGAATAATCCGACATAGCCATATTTCAAGTATGGAATATAATTTCAGAGAATCAGGGTGGAAAGGTAAATAATTGTTACATTTAATTTGAGGTTTTACGCTTAACCAGGCGGACTAATTGGGCAAGTTCCCTCTCCAGATTTTTCCGGCGTGTTTCCATGTAACTGCGTAGCTTTCTTTTGCGCAGAAACAGGAAAAACACACGCATATTTTCAAGCAATCGACGTCGCTCATTACGCAGCATAATCGCTGCCGCCGATGCTGGAATTAGACTAATTGCATAGATTATTGCTGGCGTCTGACCATATAAATTTAAGATATAGGTGGTCTGCCCCCCCCAAAAGCCGGCAAACAAGATCAGGCCAAAAACCATCTTTGCGGTATCGTACTGATCGGTATCTTTAGACACAGCCAGTGAAACCCAGCGGGTCAGAAAAAAGGGAATAAATGAATTAATGATGCCCCAGACACCCAGTGGGAAGATGACAAAAAGAATAAACAGGCTACGAATTAAAAACCGTGTAACCAATGTTGGTCGATACTTCAGGGTTAGATGGTAATCTCGGATATCCCAATGCCGACACATGCGCTCGAAATGCCCGAGCTGGCGCTTTATCTCCGCTATTTTCTCTGGGTATTGCTCATTCAGACGTTTTGTTGCTGCGGCAAGTTTCTTCATGCCTCGGAATCGCAATTCAAGACTACGCTGTCGGTATTTACCATGCCGCAGGGCGAAAAATCGCTCAACGGCTTTTATGAAGTCTAGCTCTTCATGTGAATCAACATTCAGTGTGACCGCATCAAGTCCCTTATAGATTGTCGAGGTCAGGGCTTTAACCTGGTTATCCTCCTGGCTGCCCTGTACGTCCTCAATATTGATGGCCTGGCCAATTTTCACAAATACGGTGCTGCGAAAGCGTCCCTTGCTGGAGAAGTTCAGACCGACTGGAACTATTAATGGTGTCTCACCATTAGCCTCCAGCGCGCCCAGAGCCATTCTCGCGGCCCCTGTTTTAAGAGGGCGTAAACTGGGATCAGAATGACTTTGCCCTTCAGGGAAAATCAGTAAGATTTCGCCTTGCTTGAAAAAATCGTAACAACGAGAGAAAGAATCTTTGTTTTGCGAGGTATTCGCGTCTTTATCCTGACGACGATAAACCGGTACGGCTTGAATCAGTTTAAGAATGGGCCAGAGAACCGGATTTTTAAACAAACCACTTCGTGCCAGAGGATGAATAAGTCGGGGTGTGATCGCCTGCAAAATAACTGCATCTGCAAGTGCATTGGCGTGATTGGCGCAGAGTAAAATCGGTTTGTTGACTTCGAGTTGCTCGACTCCGTCGACTTCATAGTGGCGATAAAATACCTTCACCACAGCCCGACAAAAACCCCGCCAGATTCTGGTAACCATTCCTTTGCATCCTCCCCATTTCGTTCTAGCTTACCCTGTTCGTGGCAATGATACTCTATTTGAGCTCATTTGCCTTATTATGGCTGCACATCCTTCGCTGGAAGTATATTCACGCTATCATGGAGTTCCGAATAAACCACAACAGCCTCACCAGACTCGAGCCTGGCCCTGACCATGGCGACTTTCTGATTTAAGGAAAACTCCTGCGCACCATAATCTGTGCCTTCAGTGAGTACAAACTGCTCAATAATTGCATCCAGTACTTCTGGACTGAGTTGGTTAAGAGGAATAATCATTATTCAATTTCGGTTAATAATCTCGGTGGGCGGATTTCGGCCTATTTTAGTCTTTGTCCCTGTCAATTTCACAAAAACTGCACATTGGTTTTAATATTCTGCTTGCTATACTTTTAGAGAAAATCAGGATCAACTATGATCGGGGTGTATGTCAGGTATGGAAAAACCAATGCACAGCTTAATTATCAGTCATAATCAAACCCCCGTTGATGAACACCCCATTCTGCATGATCAGGTCTCCATTGGTCGAAATATCGATAATGACATCCACATTGATGACTCGACCATCAGTAATCACCATGCTCGGATATTTATCGAATCGAGTGAATCTTATATCGAAGATATGGGCAGCACCAATGGCACCTATGTCAATGGGCATCGTATTAAACGCCATCACCTCAAACCGGGTGATACGATCATGATTGGCCAACATCGGCTGGAGCTCAAATCTCTCCAAAACCAGCTTGAGAGCGAAGATCAGGAACCTACCCTGCAAATGAGTTCAAACACCATTGAGCAGCAATTACAATCAATGCCACAAACGGCGCGATTGAATAAACCGGCTCCAGATAGCGATAAAGCTATTAGCTGGGTTGCTCAGGATGAAGATGGGATTTGGTGGGGATTTGAAAAAGAGCCCATTGCGGACATTAAAGGCTGGTCAAGCTTTCAGGACACAATGACTTTAAAACTAAAAAAAGAAACACCCAACCCAGACTGGAAAAAGACATTGCATAAACTGTAATCACTAAAATTCCAGCTCTAAATCTCTGAAATTATTTCACTAATATCATCAACTAACGGTGGTAGGCCGACTTAATTTCATTATACTTTCAGGATATTAAAACTATTCTGTAATCAGATAGAAATGGAGAAACCTTGACTGCATTTATCCTGATCGAATCCGAAGCATTTAGCTTCCTGGTCTGCTCCCTGTTTGTAGCAGCAACATTATTTGCCATGCAAACTCTAAGGCAGATCCCACCGGTATTTATTTACTGGAGTATTGCATTTGCAGTTGGCGGAATACGTTACCTGATCACCTATCTGGTCACAACAATCGGCCTACAGTTTACCGTCATCTTCCTTGATGCCCTGATTATTGCCCAGTCGGCTCTCATGGTGCTGGGTGTTTGCTGTCTGGATAAAAATCCTGTTTCCAGAAAGACATTAATTATGGGCGGCTCAGGTTTATTTGTATGGGGGTTACTCTCAAGCAATATATTTACAAACTGGCTATGGCATGACCTGCCAATCCTGTTAGCACTATCTGCTGCATATGTTATTAGTGGTATAAAGTATTATCTATTTCGTAAAAATCACGACAGCTTAACAATACATCACATTTCAATTAGCGCCACGGTGGTATTAATTGGCCTGCTCTATCCCATACTGCTGTTTGTAAACTTTGAAAGTAATATTCACTGGTTTTTTGTTGTCGAACAAGGACTGCTTATTGCACTTGGCACGGCACTGGTCTTTAGTATCCTCAGTAATCTACAGAATCAGATGCATCACATTGCACCTATTGATACTGCCACAGGCACCTACACAAAAGAATATTTTTCGCACCTGCTATCAACTGAATTAAATCGTGCACAACGATACCGTCGTCCCTTTGCATATATCTTAATTCGCATTGATATCAACAATGAAGATATCGGCACACTTAATCAGATCACAAAAAACATTGTCAAGTCATTGCGTGATGTTGACTTTATAGGCAAACTAAATGAATTCGAATTTGCGGTCGCTTTACCTGAAACATCCATAGATGAAGCAAAGCATGTTGCCGAACGACAACTAACTTTCATTAAAGACTTTAATGCCTCCGACAGCAGCAATGCCGAGGCGGTTGTAAAAATAGTTTTATCTGACTGCCGAGCAGATGACAATGCTGATCGAATCTATGACCGAAGCAAAAAACATATGGATGAGTCTGGGCAAGTGAATACTATAAGCGTTTTTAAAGAAGAATAATTCGCCCAATTATAAAACCATGGCTGCTAGAAAATCCCCCCTTATAACAGAATTCAAACTTGCTCCCGGTAGAGTGCTGGCGCGCAAGTACGAGGTTGTTCGGCTTCTTGGTGCAGGCTGGGAAGGTGAGGTGTACTTAATTCGTGAAATAGCGACGGGCATTGAACGAACAGCCAAACTATTTTTCCCGCACCGCAACCCTAGCGACAAATCGACAAATTTTTATGCCAAGAAACTGCATGATCTGCGGCATTGTCCCATAGTTATTCAATATAACACACAGGACACCATAACCGTACGTGGCAATTCGGTCACAATATTAATTTCAGAATATGTAGAAGGCTATTTGTTAAGCCAGTTCATTGCAAAACAACCTGGCAAACGTTTAACTGCATTTCAGGCATTACATTTACTACACGCCATTGCTGTTGGTATGGAATGTGTACATGCCAGCAGAGAATATCATGGTGATCTTCATACCGATAATATTATTGTGCAACGCTTTGGACTCAGCTTTGAGTTAAAACTGGTTGACATGTTTTATGCCGGCGCACCTAAAAAACAAAACATTCATGATGACACTGTAGATATGATTCATATTTTTTATGAAGCCCTTGGCGGTATAAAACATTATGCGAAGCAGCCGAAAGAAATAAAGCAGATATGCTGTGGCTTAAAGCGCTCTCTAATTCTGAAAAAGTTTAGAAGTGCAGGTCAACTACGCCAATATCTCGAAACCATGCAATGGGAAACATCATAGCTGGTTAGCCTCACCGTGGACTTTATTCAGACATATATACAGGCAGAACTCGATAAACCAGAGTTAATGCAATTTAATTTTGGCAATATTGCTGCCTTCTCAAATAAATCACCCGATTACGATAAACCTAATGAAGATTGTGTCGGTATTTTTCAACTTGATCGATCTTCTGCAGTATTTATGGTCGCCGATGGTCTTGGTGGATCACCTGGAGGCAATACCGCCTCAAAGCTTGCAATACAGGCGATAAAAGACTCGTTATCAAAGACCGATGATATATCTTCACTTCGAGAAGCTATTCTCGATGGCTTTGAAAAAGCCAATAATTTAATCCAGAAAAAATCAACTGGCGCAGCAACAACTCTGGCCGTGGTTGAATATCAGAATGGTCACATACGCACTTACCATGTTGGCGACTCAATGATTCTGGTCACCGGTCAACGCGGAAAAATAAAACTGCAAACTGTCTCTCACTCGCCAGTCGGTTATGCAGTTGAATCCGGTTTACTAAATGAAAACGATGCAATTTATCATGAAGAACGCCATATCGTGTCGAATGTGGTTGGCGCTGATGATATGCGCATTGAAATTGGACCAACCTTGTCCCTGAGTAAATACGATACCTTAGTAATGGCCAGCGACGGACTTTTTGATAATTTATATATTGATGAGATTGTTGATATCACCCGCAAAGGTAATTTAAAAAAGGCTGCCCACACATTATCTGAAACGGCGACAGGAAGAATGCTGCATCCTGCTCATGAACGCCCTTCACATGCAGATGATCTTAGTTTTATTCTGTTCCGCCCAGAAAGTTAATTAGCCAGGCTTGATTACAACTTTTTTGCTTTTCGTGCTATCTGCGGCAATCACAAATGCCTCAGCAATTGCGTCAAGTGGCATAATGTGCGTAACAAACTGGTGTTGCAGCCAGTTAATAGTTTCCGGGTTCTGTCGTAGCATATCTATCGCCGCAGCAAAATCACCACATCTTGATGTATGAATCTGGATGTTTCTCTGAAGAATTGATCGAGACAGTAGTGTTTCTTTATCGTCAGCATGCTCTTTTGACAGAAATAGTTTACCCGTGGGTTTCAACAATGATCCTGGTTTGTTTTTATCCACTCGTAAAACCTGATCTAATTCTTTCAGGTTTGTAACAAAGGCAAGATCAAACTGCTTGATAGAATTGCAGTCCTTGTTCATATCCTGTTTCAACTGAGTAAACATTTCAGAGGCTGCACCTTGGTAACACACTACCTCATGATGTTCGAGCTTAATGCCATGTATTAAATCTTCATTAATACTAGGTGAAAAATAGATATTTTTTACCCCTTTCAGCTTGCTTAGATGTCTAGCAATATTTTTATTATCCAAGGGAAAAACAGACTGTTCATTAATGACCATGTCAGTCAAATAATCAAGTCCCTGCACAGCTTGTCCATGTGTCGACTTTAAATGAACAACCCCCTGGCTTAATTTAATTGCCTGTGCAAACCCGCCAGAGTTGCCCGTTGTGTCATAGACAATATCAAACTGTCTATTCCTCGAATCACAATCTGCCACAGTAACAACTTCATCCGTGCCCGCATTAATACATGATTCGGATAAATGTGCATGTCTTACAATCGCACTAATTTTAAAATCAATGCCTGTTTGTTTCCGGTAGGCTGATAAAACAGCGAGAATCAACATACCTAATCGGCGCGGGCCTAAAACCGCAACGTCCTGTCCCGAAACGGGTGGAGTAACTGCAACCGCCTTTAATGCTGCTGCAAAAGGTTCTATCATCACTCCCACTTCCGGTGACATTGCTTCAGGCAAAGTATGTATAGAATTTACCGGCGCTAACACCCAGGGCGAAAAACCGCCAGGCAGTCGATCAATGCCTAAGGTAAGTCGTTCTGGGCAATGACTATCCAGCCCAGTCTCGCAATATGGACAGAAGTCAACCTGATGTCCTGTTGCTCGATGCGAGGCATTGATCTCAATGGCAACATATTTACCCTGGTATTCACCAACAACTTCATGGCCGGTAATTTGTGGTAAGGCAAAGGGTAAATAACGCCGCGCGAGATCAGTTGCACAGATGCCACATGCGATCACCTTAACGGGCACATAACCCTGCCCTGGAGCTAACCAGGCCTGGCCATTACGCTTGATTATCCAGCCTGATTTTTCATCATGGTCAAATAGGTAACTGGCATTTTTGAAACAACCATCCTGTTGATACTCAGGGGAATCAAATTCAATTTTTTGCATAACGTTTGATTAAAATGAAAAACCAGCACCTGCCATTAGAAATCGTGCGAAAACAAACAGCACAATACCAAGTATAATTAGAGAAGTGATTATTAACGCAACCTTATCCATTAACTCACCAGATTGAAACTGGTCTTTATACCATCAATGATATATTGCACTGCCAGGGCAGCCAGCAATAAGCCAAGAATGCGGCTGATCATATTCGCCCCTGTCTCACCCAGCATTCGTGATAACAGAGGTGCTGACAATAAAGAAATCAGTGTGATGATCAAAACCAGGCAAAGCACCGCAAACATTTGCCAGAATACAACGGTATCCTGGCTACTGGATGTCATTAACAACACCGTTGTAAGCGCTCCGGGACCAGCAAGTAAAGGAAAGGCAAGGGGGAAGACAGAAATATCCTGTCTTGTTTCCGCTTCCTGCTGTTCTCCTGAGGTCGTAGAGCGCAGACCCGATTGGCGCGCAAACACCATTTCAACGGAGAGTAACAATAATAATGCCCCGCCTGCGATTCTAAATGCAGGAATAGTTATGCCAAACCAGTCCAGCAAAACTGTGCCTGTAAAAAAGAAGATTATCAGAATCACACTGGATAGCACTGTTGCATTAACTGCCATACGACGTTGTTGTTTAATCTCAACACCATGCACCATGCTTGCAAACATCCAGGCAACGCCAACAGGATCAATCACGCTGAATAACACAATAAATGTACTGACCATTAATTCCATAAAATCATACAGCCATATTGAATAAAGACCTGAATGAAATGATTATAGTCGTCGCCTGACCCCCTCGCTCACCATCATATGAGCAGATTTAGCAGTGATTGAAATACGAAAATGAAGGCCCGATCATCACTCTCAACTCTTTCCCGTTTGCAAATACCTGACAAAACTCTTAGTTTATTTATATGGAATTTGGCCAAATCTGTCTGTCACAATTCCTTCAGAAAACTAATGGAAACCCGATAACCAGAATAACTGAATTTAAGAATAATCGGGGCACGGCCGCGATTAACCCGCACCTGCAATATTGTGGAGATTATCAATGACTTATAAATTTTTTTATGGCGCGGCCCTGAGCCTGCTAATCAGCCTGAGTGCGACCAGCCAGGCAGAACCGCTCAGAGGACTTAGTTTCACGAGCCCTGAAAGCACCATCAAAATGCCGCCAGGCTGGGAATTAAAGTCGGTCGATTATGGCGAAAAGGTAAAAGAGGCAGATCTGGTCATTTCGTTTGGCCAGCAAACCCACCCTGCCTTACATAAAATTACCGAACAATATGCGCGAGAGCATAATCTGAAACTCGTCATCCAGAGCGGCACCTGTGGTGTATCAGCGGGTAAGCTATTACGTAAAGCCATTGATTCAGGTACGTTTTGCTGTCCGCCCGGGAGCAAGGATCGATTGCCCGGACTGGAATACCATACCGTGGCGATTTCAGCCTTATCCGTATTCGTCAATGCAGAAAACCCGGTAAGTGAAATATCAACCCATCAGGCTCGACAAATATTCCAGGGAAAAATTCGTAACTGGAGTGATCTAAAATCAGGCAGCAATTTTGAACACAAGGTTCGCCCTCATGCCCGATTACATTGTAAAAAACGCCCAGGTCACTGGACCTTACTGTTGAAAAATCAGTCGAAGTTTGGCCCGACCTTAAAAGAGATCGGTGTAATACCTGATCTGGTAGCAAAAGTTGGTCAATTGAAAGATGCTGTCAGCATTGAAACTCCTTTTATGATTGAAACCTATCAGAAAGGCCCAGTGAAAATACTTAAAGTCGATGGCCATCTACCAACCGATATTGATTATGTTGCTTCAGGAAAATATCCATTTTATCGGACTTATAGTATGACAACATGGAGTAATGGTGGAAAGAAGAGAGAACAAGTCGTTAAATTAGTTCGCTTCCTACAAGCTTATATTGAAAATCATGCTGAAGCATTAAGCATGGTTCCTGTTTCAAAATTAAAACAGGCCGGCTGGGAGTTCAAAAAAAATGAATTAATCGCTGAACCTGATGGTTCTAAACTGGCTCATATTCCTCCACGTCATTAAAAGATAATGTTACATCGATTCGGACTGACAAGGAAAATGCTGATCTATACCGCCGGCCTTGGGCTGGCGGTTTGGTTTATTTCGGACAGCTACCAGACCCATACGCTTAAAACAGTATTTAATGAACGACTGGCGGAACAGTTTAGCCTGCAGGCACAGGAACACCGAACCCTGTTCGATCGCTATGTAAAACTACATAATCAGGTTGCTAAGTTACTGGTACAAACAAACAGCATTTATCACTATGTGCTGGATCAAAAATGGTCTACCAAAGATAAGCATAAGATAATTTATCACCAGGAAGCACCATCCTGGCTACCTAATTTATTTGCTGTTCGTAAAATTGCCTTGCCACGTTATATCTTTTTGCTCGATACACAGAATCAGCCACGAGAACTATTTTACTGGAATGGAATTTTACCGCCAGAAGTTATTCTTAAGCCTGATCCTCTCCTGATTCAGCTTTCTGAAAATCAAAGCTATTTAACGATGATCAATGACAACCCCT
>JAOULB010000471.1 GCA_029882235.1 Gammaproteobacteria bacterium
TGCGTTTTATCGACATTATCGTATTGCTGTTGCGTGTATACGGGCTCTGGTTCAGGCTGCGGGCGGTGCTCCTGCTGGATCTTTGCTGGCTTGTTTTTTTGTGGGGTGAAGTGGCCAATCTGGGTTTTTTCTGCATCATCATCGTCATGAGCAAACCGATCTGTGATCGTTACATCGCCCACTTCATCCATTCCATCTCGGTGCCCGGCCGCACCCAGTTTGTCCTTATCGATAGTACTCATGTTTATCCAGTCCCGTTATTTCAAGTCCAGCAACAGTGTTATATCTGTTGTTGAGCTGATAAATTCTCACTCGTTTCCTGCATACCTTTGATGATAATGACTGATACATTATCTGGCGCGCCATTTTCGAGTGCCATATGTACCAGATTATTCACACCTTCATCCGGCGCTGCATTTTTTAATTGCGCTGATATTTCGTCGCTACTTACTGTATTGTAAAGACCATCGCTACATAGCAAATAGGCATCACCCAACTGCACATTGAACACATTCAGGTCAACATAGAGCTCTTCACCAATTCCAACTGCACGTGTAATAACATTAGATTCAGGATGATTTTCAACTTCTGCCTGAGAAATTACACCCTGCTGCAGCAATTCTTCTACGCGACTATGATCGCGCGACATTTGCGACAACTCATCATTGCGCAGCCTGTAAAGTCTTGAATCACCGACCCATAAACAGGCACCGACATTACCTTTAATTAAAAAGCTTACAACGGTACTTCCCAGCGTTCGACCATCTAACATTATCTCTGCGTACTCGAGTATCCGTTCATTAACATCGAGTATTTGGTCTTCTACCTGTGTCACAAAGTCATCAAGATGATCCTGTTGTCCAATTTCTTCCAGTGACTTAACAATCATATTGCTAGCAACATTGCCGGCTTCATAACCACCCATGCCATCGGCCACTGCCCAGAGTCCAGTGTCAGGGTTTGACATTACTGAATCTTCGTTAATTTCACGAACTACTCCAACATTAGAATCGGAATAGCAGGCCCACTTTACTGGTCTTCTGACCGTTATATCAATCATTATCTCTTTCCGGACGTTTCTAGTATTCAGGTATCACTTCCTGTTCAGGTATCACATCCTGTAACAAATCGTTCATTATATAAGGTTGTTGCCAGGCCCAGTGTTCCCAGTGCCCATCCATCATTGCTGCTAAACCACTAACATCTGGCAATCCCTGAACACTAAAGAGGCAAGGTTCTACTCGTTCAGATCCTAGAGTTGTCCATGTGCTGTAACTATTAAATGCTTTTAACAAAATTGAATCCAGTAACTGTGGAAACACGGACGACACAGGTTGTTCAGTAAAGGCCATGTTTATCTGAAAGCTATTATTATTTAACGGCATGCCAGTGTTCTGATACTCTGACTCGACAGCAAGGTCAAGCAGCTCAATCTGCTCGATTAACTCATCTACAGTCGCCTCAGCATCCAACGCTTCAATTGTTATTTCTTCAGTCCGTGCCAACCATTTGGTTTGTGTTGCAATAAATTCCACTGGCGACAAATTTGCAGGCAAACTGGCGACAAGTGAA
>JAOULB010000472.1 GCA_029882235.1 Gammaproteobacteria bacterium
TATGGCCGATGCTTCAGGTAACCATCTTGGCTTCCTTGCAGATGACAATGCCTATGGTGTCATGGAAAAAGGTGCGACATTGCAATACAGCCAGTCAGGTAATTTTACCGCAACTGATTTTAATGGCAGCTGGACGGGTTACAGTGTTGAATTGAATGCAAACATGGATGTTATTCGGCAATACACCTCGAGTGCGAATATCAGTAGCCCCGGGGTATTTGATGGCAGTACGCCTGATGGCACCTTTGCTGGAAGTTTAGAAGCATATAGTGACTCAAAAGGCTATGCCTATGGCGTTTATGGTACCTCTAATGGTGAATCAGGCTATGTAACAATCTTGCTTTCACCCGACAAAACCTTCCTCGCGACCTGGGGCTGCTTATCAGGTGCCGCTGCGAATCTGGTGATTTACGACATTACTGAATGTGCCTTTGGTATGTGGACGAAGTAATACCGATCCCCCCTATTGCGTACAGGGATGTGCGCATTTTAATTTTTTATTGAGTGTTTCTGCTTGAAGAAAACCCTTCTCTTAACCAACAAGAGAAGGGCTTATTTGGATTAGTAACCGTTGGTTTCGTATTTCATCAGTGTGAAGTTTTGTACAGTACCACCACTACAGGCTTTTAGAGAAATGAATTGAGTTTGTTTTATTTAGTATTTTCCAGGTTTTTCTTTCTCTCCAAAACTATTAGCTCGCAGCAGCAGACAAAGTCTCGTTAGGCGAAATTCTGTGCAGTGTTTTGATATGGAATAGTCACGGAGAGTACCGCATAGAGCCTTAATGTGGCAATAAAAATAAGGATAATGGGCCTATTCTAAATTCATCGTTAATTGACAGTACCCAGCAAGAAAACATTTATTTGTAGACATGGTCTTATTTCATACAAAAATGTGATCTATTTATATTTCTTATGGAACTTTTTAAGTTGATTGCGCGTGTTGATGGCTAGAGTACAGACAATTACAGCTTCTGCGCTTCGAATTAATTATTCCTGAGGAGGATATTATGGAATTAAAAAAATTATTAGTTGCTGGTATTAGTGCAGCAATGATGACTGGTCTGGTCGCTTGCGGAGGTTCGAGTTCTAACTCGAATCAAACATCAAACTCTAGAGTTGTTACGGGTGCTATTACGGCCTTTGGCAGTGTCTATGTCAATGGTGTGAAGTATGAAACCGATAACGCGAACGTTTATATAGAAGGCGGTGCGGCAAGTGAGTCAGATTTGCGTGTGGGTATGATGGTTTCTGTCAGAACGGCAGATGGCAGTTCGGCTGAATCGATTCATCATGCTGATGATGTTGAAGGTTTCGTGATTGCAAACAATATTGCAGTCGATGGGACTTTGAATGTCATGGGGCAGACCGTCACCGTCGACAGCAGTACCGTGTTTGAAAGCCATGTTGCTGGCGTAGGAGCACCAGCAGATATCGCCGTTGGTAATATTGTTGAGGTCACTGGTTCATCTGATGGAATGGGTAGTGTGCTGGCAACACGTCTTGAGGTTAAGGCTGTCGATCTGGCAACTTATCTTGTTGATCATCCAAATGGCGTTGAAGTCAAAGGT
>JAOULB010000130.1 GCA_029882235.1 Gammaproteobacteria bacterium
TATTATAATCAGCCATTTCATTATGTAATTTTCGGCAATAACCACAGTCGATATCGGTAAACACAGTGACCGTGTGTTTCACTTTTTTAGGTGCATAAACAATCATAGATGACTCACCAAGCATATCGATCGCCTCTACACGTACTTTGTCGCGCATTGGCTGTGTAATATTCATTCCATCTGATACTTTAATAATATCGCCTGAAAACACATATTCCCCACTGGCGCTTACATAAAGAATTTTCGGTGGCATGACGACTTCATAGATGCCTGGTAATGGTGTCGCTTTAACTTGTGTGATTTTCTCGCCTGGCATCTGTTTTGCCATGACCGACTTAATCTTTGCTATATCTTCCTTTTCTCCCGCAAACGCAGAGGACGAAATAACAAAAATGCTGAAGAATAGAACGACTATCTGGGGAATAATTTTTTTCATCGTGACACCTTAGTAAGCAAAATGCCCGCGCATTCTACCTGATTTTTCAATGATATGGAGTAGTTCTGACCAGAATTTCAGGCCATGGTTCACGAATAGATAAAATTACCGAGAATTTAGCCTCTGGAATTTAGCCCCTGGGATGATGCTGGCTATGCAAATCTTTTAAGCGCGCCTTTGCAACATGCGTATAAATCTGCGTCGTTGACAGGTCACTATGCCCCAGCAACAGTTGCACGACTCTTAGATCGGCACCATGATTTAATAAATGGGTGGCAAAGGCGTGTCGTAATGTGTGTGGTGATAAGGGCTTATCGATACCGGCCTGACGTGCATAACGCTTGATGATATGCCAGAAGGTCTGACGCGTCATAAAACTGCGCCGATTACTGGGAAACAGGGCATCACTCATCGTTCCTTTTAATATATCAGCTCGACCATTGTTTAAATAATTTTCAAGCCATGATATAGCCTCTTCACCAAGCGGTACCATGCGTTCTTTACTGCCCTTACCCATGATGCGAATCACGCCCTGGCGTAGATTAATTTGCCCTGGCGTCAGTGAAACTAATTCAGAGACTCGCAGGCCGGAGGCGTATAATATTTCCAGCATGGTTCGGTCACGCAAACCCATAGCTGTATTGGTATCCGCCGCAGCCAATATCGCCTCAACATCTTTTTCAGATAACGTCTTCGGTAAACTTTTGCCAAGCTTCGGAGCTTCGATAAGGGCAACCGGGTCAGATTCAATAATTTTGCTACGAATCAGATAGGCATAAAAACGTCTGGCTGAGGATAAAAATCTCGCGCTACTGCGAGGGCTGTATTTCTTTTTTAAACGATAGGAAAGGTATGCAAGCACATGAGTTGCATCGACGGCTTCGAGTTTTATTTTATTACTACTCTCCAGCCATTTAGAGAAACCGTTGAGATCATTTCGATACGCCGATAGTGTATTTTCACTTAACCCCTTTTCCATCCAGAGTGCATCTAAAAATCGGTTTATAAAGATATTTTCACTATGTCCGCTACTAGTTTCCATAAGAGTATAAGAATATTTGTTGCTTTCTATTCCTGTTAATGTTGACCGTAGTCAGGTGCGTCTATGAAAACACAAAAAACATTATTTAGCACCCATAATTTTACAGGGTCGTCACATCGATATCTTGAGAGAGAGCGGTCATTCTATACCAACCGTGTCGACAAAGCATGGAATGGTGTACACATCATGCATGGCCGAATCCCTGATAATAATTCGATTATGCTGGTCAGTAATGACTACCTGGCGATCTCGAGACATCCTGATATTCTGCGCGCGCAGGCAGATGCAATTCTTGCGAATGGCAATGGTTTGCTCATGTCAGGTATATTTCTACATGGTGACAACCCACAGGCGGAACTTGAGAAAAGATTAGCTGTTTTTATGAAGGCAGAACATACTGTCATGTGCCAATCAGGCTGGAGTGCGAATGTTGGCCTGTTACAAGCTATAGCAGATGATAAAACCCCCGTTTATATCGACCTCTTTTCGCATATGTCCTTCTGGGATGGTATTAAACATGCTGGAGCTAAATCTTACGCATTTTATCATAACAACCTGGAACACCTTGAGAGAAAGATAAAAAAACATGGTCCAGGGATTATTGCAGTTGACTCGGTTTATAGCACCAATGGAAGTATTTGCCCGTTAGAGGAAATCACTGAGCTTGGGCTTAAGTATAATTGCGTATTAGTTGTTGATGAATCTCACTCACTCGGCACCCATGGCACTTATGGGGAGGGGCTTGTTGCCTCATTAGGACTTGAAAACAAAATTCATTTTAGAACTGCAAGTCTTGCAAAGGCTTTTGCAGGCCGAGCGGGGTTAATCACATGCTCAGATAGTTTTTCTGACTATTTTAAATTTACTTCGACACCGGCCATCTTCAGCTCGACATTACTTCTGCATGAGATTTATGCGCTTAATAAAACGCTAGATGTGATAATAGCCGAATCTGACCGGCGGAAAGTTTTACACAAGAATGCTGGCATATTACGGGACGAATTAAGTTCTCTTGGCTATAACGTTGACATAAGCAAAGCGCAGATTATCCCCCTTGAGGTAGGAACAGAAGCACAAACGATTAACTTAAGAAATGCACTGGAAAAAAATAATATTTTCGGCTCAATTTTTTGCCCACCTGCGACTGCACAAAATAGAGCGTTAGTCAGACTATCTGTAAATTCCTCGCTAACAGAAGAACAATTGAATTCCATTATTTCTGCATGTGCAGCCATCAGGACTGAAGTAGATGTTGCTTCCTGGTCATCTACAAAAAGAAAAAATAGATGCTAATAAATATCTAGAACTACTGGGCCAGTTCATTAATCATATTTTGATCCAGGTATTCTATATAATTATCGTAGGAATAATATTCACTTATTTCATCTCCGCTCACATTTTCAACAACCGCAACATAATAATTATGTTCTGAATTAATCCGATGAGATGGATAAATACAGGATTTCCAGTCAGATATTTCACTGTTGTAAAAACCATCTGTCTTGAAAAAACAGGGCAGCACATCTCTTTTCTCAATCATATCCCGCAATTCGAAAGGGCCGTCTTGGTCAGAGATCACTTCTATTTGAGAAATCATATCGTCATCATCCATAACTAATAGCCGGTGCATATCTCCCGATTGTGTAAACAACAAAAACCCTGCTGGATTACTTACCAGATAATACTCAACAACATTCATACGTTCTAGCAAATAAAAAAAGTATTGTATAAAGCCCGGATCGTTAAGAAAGCCGTACGCCTTTATGTTTAACGTATTTTTTAGCACCGTCGTTTTTTCATGCATATACTTATTTTGGAAGTCGTAGATACAATCATTAATCTTCGATATTGCTTGTTTATCATTTTTTAAAATAAACTTATCAATTATCCCTCGATTAAAAGCATCTACTGCTATTTTTTCATCGGCTACACCACTAATCATGATTTTTTTAATATTTTTATTATTAATCATCTGACATAACTGAAGCCCATCCATATCTGGCATATCGTAATCAACAATCAAAATTGCATTTTCTGTAAATCTATTTTTATCTGTTGCAACTGATTGTATTTTAGACACGTCTACGCTAATGATATTATCCTGAATTGACGTGTCATACACCCCATAAAATGGAGCCAGACACTGATTTGATACTGGATTGGAAACATCTTCATTATTTAATGCTTGTAGTGCTTTAATTGGGGAATGATAGAGTTTATATGCCACATCCTCATTAAACATCAAACCAAAATTAACGAGAAAATCTCTATTGTCGTCCACAACAGTAACAGTTGTAGGATAATAGTATGGGTAAACTGAAGAATACTTCATTTTTCCTCCCGAAAGACAAGACTAAACTCTGCAAATTCACCGTAATTAGATATGACTTTAATATCGCCGCCAAAACTCCGCATTACAAATTTGCAAAAATATAAACCAATTCCGGCCCCCCTTCCGGATTCAAGTGTTGAATAAAACTGATCAAAAACATAGGGCAAAGTAGCTGACTTAATCCCCAGAGAAGTATCTTTAAATCGTATGATATCCTGCTGCGTATCACTTTCAATTGTGATGAAGATTTTCCCTTTTTGAGCTTTATGGATGAAGTATAATGAATTTTTTAACAAATTAAAGATTATATGAGCAAATAATATTTCTGACCCCTTAAAGGCAAAATCATTTTCACAGTTTACTTGAATTAGTTCTTTCTCCTCAACGCGTTGAAATGGATATCTATCGATCGCCAGCTGCACGCAATCATTTGCATGAATATATTCAAAATTCTTATCCTCAATTTTGACCTGCCCTGACTTTACAAGCAACATATCGATTATTGCATTAGAAAATGTTGTTTCGTTGCTAACTCTTTCCAATAATGTTTCTAGTGTGTACAAGTGCCCTGAGCGAATATTTTTTAAATCTGGTTTTTTATTTTCAGCATACTTGTATCCTTCAATAAGTGTAGGCAAATATTTTCTTAAGCCATCTATCCCGCTTTGAATTCCGGACAAAGGTGTTCTCAACTCATGGGCAATATTACTCCCGACAGAAAGCATGACATATTGTCTTTCATTCTTTATCAACTCAGCTTTGTGACTAAATATACTTCCAGAAAACAGTGCAAAGAAATAAATAGGAACTTGCTCGAGGTAAGCATAAATAACTCCTTCTTGCCAACCTGTAAACAGATAAAGTGTCCAGCCGAGCAAGGTTCCTGTTAAGAAAATAATATTGATTAGAACCCAGTCATCAATCACGAGAAACAAAAGCAATATTGCGGCCATGGTTGACATTCCCCAAACAGCTGATGCTCCATTCATTAACAACATATATGTGAAAAAGAAAGGTAATGCGTATAGGAAAGTTATAAACCAATATATGGAAAATATCTTTTTGTGTTTCTTAAATAATTTCTTGTGAAAAACAAATGGAATAAATGAGAGACAGCCAATGATTCTTAATGGAATATTTTCATACTCCTGCGGAAATATATATTCCCAAATCACATAATATAAAGGAAACCCAATAACCCCTACCAGCCCGATAAAAAACAGGTTTGGTCTTACAAAGACTGCGCTTTGCTGAATTGAACGGATCAGTCTAGCATATAGTATTTTGACCACAATCAGACCTGCCCGTTAACTCATATTGGAATCGAAATATAAACTAGAACATAACCCCACATTATGCTCGTGATTTTATAATTATTGTTTAGTCTAGCTAGCTACACCTTCATGCCTAAGCAGCCATTGCTTTGTATCGATAAATCTTCCCACTGTCTCTCCACAGTAGCCACCCAAACCTGTTTTTGCAACTACGCGATGACAGGGCACAATAACCGGAATCGGATTTGCGCGGCAGGCATTTCCCACAGCGCGGGGACTACTGTTTATTTTTTTTGCGATATCGCTATAAGAACAGGTTTCACCATGAGGGATTTTTTGCATTTCCTGCCAGACTTTCCGCTGAAATTCTGTACCCATTAATTTTATCGGTAAAGAAAACTGTGTGCGTTGGCCGTCAAAATATTCCTGTAACTGTTTAATTATTTTGTTATCGATTTTTCCTTGCTCAGACTCTGTCGCACACGTCTTTGTATTCATATCAACAGAAACCAGACAACCGTTTTGTTGTTTAAGAAACAGTTCCCCAACAGGGCTCATGAATATATGGGATTGTTCAGTCATTGTTTTAACTCCTGTTCTGCTATTTCACCAACCTCGTTTGTTTTATTATTGGATAGATGCAACTTCTGTAACTCATGTTGTAGCACTGCTCTGCGATCGGCTTCTTTTGTCACACGCAACAAATGTTTAAACAGGATATAAGCATCTTCATTTAATCCTGCCAGCCCCAGACTCTGTGCAGCCTGATAACGTGCTGTCTGGCCCCATGGGTCCAGTCCTTTGCCATCAGGCAACAGGGCCGACTTTAAATACAAATGTGCGGCTGCTTCATATTTATGTTGCGCCCGTCTTGAATCCGCCATCCAGTAATAAAGTTCTCGTTTCAGTTTTTCATCGTCTGTATGTTGAACAACTGCATTAAAAACATTAAAGGCTCCATCATGTGAACCAACTGTCTGCAGATCAAACACAACCTGCAGCAGACGATCAATTTTTTCTCTATCTGATTTTTTCGTCAGCTCTTTTTCAACAAACTCAGTTAAGGCCTTACTGCCTTTTTCGACCTGCCCCCCCAGTACCAGTATTCGCGCACGACGCAGGTACCACATATAACTGGTATCGTCCTG
>JAOULB010000131.1 GCA_029882235.1 Gammaproteobacteria bacterium
ATTTGTATTCAAGCATGACATGCTTACCGTCTCTGATCCTGTGCCGATTCTTATGTCGCTATTACGCGACGTCCAGGGTCTGCATGAATTCAAGGAGGAGTTATTTCTGATTCTTACCGAACTCTATCTTAATGCACTTGAGTATGGCGTGTTGGGTTTGAATTCATTGCAGAAACAGGATCCAGGCGGATTTGAAAAATACTATCAGGAAAGAGAAAAGAAACTAGTTGGTCTGGATGAAGGGTGGGTCAAGATTGATCTGATTCATAAGGCCGAAAATAATTACGGCGAGCTACAGATTATAATCGAAGATAGTGGCAATGGCTTTGATTGCGAGCACATATCAACAGATATGCCGAGTCTTGATGTGCGAGGAAGAGGGATTGCTCTGGTTAAGTCGCTGGTAAAATCTATGCATTATAATGATGCAGGAAACCGTGTTGAGGTTGTCTATGAGTGCAGATGACAACACCACATATCCAGACCTGAAAGTGTTGCTTGTTGAAGATAACGTCGTCAACCAGAAAGTAACTACAGCCATGCTGAAGCATTTTTCAATCGAGACCGATATTGCAGATAATGGCCAGGTCGGCATAGAGATGGCAAAAAGTAAACAATATGACATGATTTTAATGGATTGCCAGATGCCTGTTATGAATGGTTTTGATGCAACATTACAATTACGGAAACTCAACAGCAGCACTGATGCAACTCAAAATGACATCCCAATCCTTGCTATGACAGCAAACGCATCGCCGGAAGATGTGGATCGTTGTATTGAGGTGGGGATGAATGATGTGATTGCAAAACCGGTTGAGCTGAACACATTATTAAATATTCTAAAAAAATGGGTGAACCCGGAAAAAAACACCAGTTCTGTCAGAGAAACCAAGACAAACAGTAAGCAAGTCAGGGCTAACGAAGTGCTTGATGATAAAGTGATAAAAGAGCTTTATGATCTCATGGGTGACGATGTTAATTCGGTTTTTGACGCATTTTTGCAGTCATTGAGTGAACATATGCCTGCTTTAGAACAGGCAGTAGAAGCAGAAGATCTTGAGCAGATAGCGACAATATCACATACGCTAAAAGGGAGTAGTGCAAATATTGGCGCGAATAAATTCAGCAGTCTAAGCAAGGCTATAATGGAGTTGGCAAGGGCTAAAAACTTTGATGGGATCAATAAATTACTTCATGATCTGATCGAGGAGTCTGCAAAGATAACCGAGGCAATAAAAAATATTAGTCTGTGAGTCAAGAAGTAAGCTGTTAAGCTCTGCCACTATTTTTACGTTTATCCTTTTTGATATGGTCGTCAATCACCCCAAGTAACAACTGAAGGTCAATCGGTTTTGTTATAAAATGATCAAAGTTGTGAGCATTTTCCTCTCGTTCCTTTGTTGACATAGCTTGCGCAGTTATAGCAACGACAGGGGTGTCTGAAATCGTCTTATCATGACGAATATGATTGATCGCTTCATAACCATTCATTCCCGGCAGATTAATATCTAATAAGATCAGGTTAGGTTTCATGCTTCGTGCTATATGTAGCCCATCTTCTGCAGTTGTGGTCATGGTTAATTTGATATAATCCTTTTTAGCAAGCAGGCTGTAAACCAGTTTCTGATTTGCCAGGTTATCTTCAATGTACAAAATATTGAAAATCTCTTTATCTGATTTTTTGTCAGGGAGATTTATATACTTATGTGTGGTTTGATGCAGATGTATATCGGCAACTTCTTTGTCAATAGGGAGCTCAAACCAGAAGGTGCTGCCTTTATTGTATTTGCTCTCAAACCCGACATGGCCGCCCATAAGCTCGACCAGGTGTTTTGTTATTACCAGGCCGATACCTGTTCCTTCAATATTTGTATTGTCAGAGCCAGCACGCTCAAATGCTTCAAATATATATGGCTGATATTCATCTTTAATTCCTTTGCCGGTATCTGTTACGGATAGACGAATTTGATTATAGCTATTTGGTTCAGCACTAATGGTTATTGAACCACCTGTTGTATTGTATTTTATCGCATTACTTAATAGATTAACGATAACCTGCTTAAGGCGTGTTTGATCGGCATAAACAAAGCACGGCTGATTTTTTTTCAGATTGTTTATGATGTTAATTTTCTGTGTACTATAGAGTGGCTCGACCAGTTTTAGACATTCTGAAATCATTTCCTGCAAGTTTATCGATTTACAGGACAACTCAAATTTACCAGCTTCGATGCGAGATAAATCCAGCACCTCATTGATAAGTTCCAGCAGATGTCGGCCAGCCTTGAGAATTTCATTGACACTATCATCCTGATTGTCGGTTAATCTATCTTCACTGACCTGTAGCAATTGCGCAAAACCGAGAATTGCGTTCATAGGTGTTCTTAGCTCGTGGCTCATTCGAGATAAAAACTCAGATTTTGCACGATTTGCTTTCTCTGCATTTTCTTTTGCGTAAATGAGCTCATCCTGCACCAGTTTTTGCACGGTGATATCGCAGAGCATGCCGAGCATATGCAAAGGCTTATTGTCCTCGTCATAGGTGATATTGCCACTGCCAGACAACCAGCGAATTGTTTCGTCGGGCCAGATTACTCGGAAGTCCTGTTTGAATTCATCGCCATTCTCTATACATTCAGTCAATTCTGCTATGACATTGTCTCTATCCATTGGATGAATGGCAGAGACAAAATTATCATATGTGGCCTCTGTATTTTTATCGTATCCGAACATTGGGCATGCAAGCTCTGACCAGTACATCTCTTTTGTTTGTATGTTTAGATCCATTGTGGCCATATTAGAAAATGCCAGGCTTTGTTTTAAGCGAAATTCGCTTTCCTGTAAGGCCTGTTGCACACTTATTCGTTCCCATTGTTCGATTAATAATTCAACATAGTCAGCGATAGTTTTGGCAAAATTTTTGTCTTCGGGCCACCATTTTCGTTCAGAGCTCGTATGTTCAAAACAAATCATCCCAATACATTCGCCAGAGGAAAAAATACCAGCGCTCATATGTGCTCGAATGTCATTAGGTTTTAAGTAATAGTTATGAAAGTGGCTTGATGGCTCAGATGAAATGACTTTATCTACACAGGCTAGATGTTCTTTAGATATGGAGCTGATATAGTCAGTCAGTTCGATTAAACTCAATGGTTCAGTTGTTATATATGTTGCCTTCTTTGCGTCATACATAACACTGCAATCCAGAGTGTTGTTGTCTTTGTTGAAAAACCATATTGAAGCACGATCAACATGTAAACACCTGGCTATGACGCTTGTTATTAGCTGATATGCGGTTTTATTCTCCAGGCTTATTAGATTACTGTTATTTGTAAGCGTGATTAAAGCTTCATTTTGTTCTGATAATCGTTCATGTATTGTCTTTTGCGCCAGCTCATTATCTTTAATTTCGGTAATGTCGGTTCGTATGGATACATACTGATAGGGCAGCCCATTTTCATCGAGAAAAGGAACTATGGTAGATTCGACCCAATAATACCCGCCATTCTTTTTTCTGTTTTTAATTTCGCCATGCCAGACATTTCCGCTGCTGATCTTTCCCCACATATCGGCATAAAAATGTTCATCATGTTCATTTGATTTTAGTATTCGATGATTCTTGCCAATCATTTCTTCTTCGCTGAATTCGCTAATATCACAAAAATGATTGTTTACATAAGTTATTGTCCCATCTGGATCGCTAATGCTGACGATCGAGTGCTGATCCATTGCCAGTTTCTGATGTTCATACTCGTTTAATGTTTGCTTAAGATTTTCTTGCGCTTCTTTCAGTTTTCTGGCGTGGCGACACTTTGAAATTACTGTTGTAATTAAATATTCGGGCCAGACAGGCTTTTTAATAAAATCACCAACCTGATCAATAGCAGAAAGCTGAGACTGAATGTCCGTTTCTGTAGACAGAAAAACAACAGGAATTGTATCATACTCGGTGAATTGACGTATTAATCCAGCCAGCTCTATACCGTTTATACCATCCATGTGTATATCCAGTAAGATAAGATCGGGTAAGAACCTCTTTAGTACATCAAGTGTTGCAAGAGGGTTGGCCAAAGTCTCTGTAATAATATTATTTAATTGCAGTGTCTCGGCATAAAATGCAGATAACAATTCATCGTCATCAACAATCAGAACTTTGTATGGGGTAATTATATTGCTGGCTTTGATCTTGTTTAGGCTTTCAACTAAGGCTTTGGTATCAATCGGGTGTGTGAAGATAAGTGAGGCACCAGCACGCTGAGCGGCAAGACGAGTGACAATATTGTCGCTATCAATCGCAGCAATAATGGGAAGGGTCGGATGCTCTATTCGTAGTGCTGCAATTTGTTCGTAAGTAGTTTTATTTTCATCGACTAATGTGTCGATTATAATTGCCTGGGGCCTTTTTTCTTGTGTAAGTTCAGTTAATTTTTGGATATCGGAAAAAACTCGAGTTTGGTAGTTTTTGCTCAGTAAGAGTGCCGCTAACCCTTCGGCAAATAATTTGTCATTTAGAAATATTAAAACACTCTCATCATTATTTACTGTACCAAGCTTATCAAGCTTATCAAGCTTGTCAGGCTGTTCTGATGTGATTGACTGTGCAGGCATTAAAGCCGCTTCTTTGGTTGCATTTAACAGCGCAAGAACCTGCTTATACACATCGTTACGAGGCGTTGAACCCGGAGATATTTCACTAAAAAGCTTTTCAAGTTGTCGGGCGTTCTGGCTTAATTGTCTTAGGCCGAATGTTTCGCCGGATCCTGCTAGAGAGTGTACGGCGCGATAAAATTTTTGATGGGACTCTTCTTGCCAGGAATTTGTAGCAAGATCATGCCATAGTTTATCCAGTTCACTTATTTTTTCTGGAAGCTGATCAAGATAAGCGTTCTGTAGAGCCTGGATTTTTTCTTGCGCTGAGTTTTGTTTTTTTACCACTATTAAGAACCACAAATTAGTTTTAGATTTTTATTACACGCCCATCTTTTCACATGAGTTAAATGTTAAAAAAAGTAAAAAGATATCTAAATTAATTAAATGTAGTAGGAAAAAACTTAAAATACGACCAGTAAATTAGCCAGAATTACCAGTATTAACCTTTTCTCACAAAAATCGATCTTCATTGCTATATATCGGCAATATTAGTGCTGACATTACCCTTTTTCTGTCTGATTCTTTTCTATTTTTGACAGTGAAGTATTGGCCTGGCGTGATTAAATCTACTGCCTAATTCGGATATTTGAGAATTTATTAGGATGAATCAACAAAGACTAATAAGCACATTAAATATCATGGAGTTAATGAATTAAGTACAAAAGACGATACATGTATGACCAGGGGTGAATTCTATTAAAATAACCATTTAAAATGAGTGGATAAAGGATGAGTTTGTCAACGCATGTATCTTGATTTTTACAGTCTGAAAGAACGGCCATTTAAATTAACGCCGGATCTCAGCTTCTTCTATAAGAGTCGCAGCCAGGAAAAGGCTCTGGCATACCTATTATATGGGATTGAGCAGGGCGAAGGCTTTGTGGTGATTACAGGCGGTGTTGGACTGGGTAAAACCACGTTAATCCAGCGCCTTGTCGAAGAGGCACGTAGTCGTAAAGTCGAAGTTGACCGGATCGCTGCCGCCAATATCAATGCTGAGAACATCCTTGAGCTGGTCTGTGCGTCACTGGATATTGATTTTGAGGGTAAGGGCAAGGTTGCGCTGTTCAAGGCTCTGGAAGGCTATTTGCTCAAACGAAACAAAAGAAACATTCGCGTGCTGTTAGTGATTGATGAGGCGCAGACACTTGAGCCAGCAGCATTGGAAGAATTAAGAATCCTGTCGAATATTGAGGTCAATGGACGGGCCGCATTACAGATCTTTTTGGTTGGACAAATAGAGTTGCGAGATACGCTAATGGATCCGCATTTTGAGCATTTGCGCCAGCGTATTATTGCCTCATATCACATTGAACCTTTGACACGCGCTGAAGTAGAAAAGTATGTACAGAACCGACTGACTGTTGCGGGCTGGGATAATGATCCTGAAATCGAATCAATCGTATACGATTTTATATCTGAGTGGACTGGAGGAGTCCCAAGAAAGATTAACCTGTTATGTGACAGACTTCTGTTGCTTGGTTATATTGAAGAGTCGCATATGCTGGATGCACACTTTATTGAACAGGCCATCCGCGACATGGAAAAAGAGTTAGGCCATCAGAAAAAAACAAGTTCGAAA
>JAOULB010000132.1 GCA_029882235.1 Gammaproteobacteria bacterium
CTGGAAGGGAAATTTGTATCTTCGCTCGTCATTGATCCGAACAACTCACAAACCCTTTACGCTGGTACGATTGAGGATATAGATATTACCACCGGTGGTGTCTACCACTTTCAAAAGGGCGGTATACCTCCAGTTGCAGCAATTACTACAGACAATCCAGAAGTTAACCCACCGGATGTCGTAATCCTGAACGGCTCTAGCAGCAGTGATAGCGATGGTAGCATTGTTAACTATGCCTGGAGCCAAACTGCTGGTCCTGATGTAACCCTAACTAATGATACTGGCTTTGATACTAGCTTTGTCTCACCAAATGTCGAATCGACAACCATACTTACCTTCCAGCTAACTGTTACTGATAATGATGGTCTGACAAATAGCACAAGTATTGACATTACAGTCAGCCCGATACCAACTGGCGATGGAAGTGATGGTGGTAACAATAGTGGTGGTAATAGTAGTGGCGGTGGCGGCGGGTGCACTATACGGTCATCAGCAGAATTTGATCCTGTTTTATTATTATTGATAGCAGTCGGCCTAATTTATTTGGCAAGAAAGCGGTCTATGAATAAAGTAAGCTGATGAGATAAAGTCATAGCACCTTCACTCTAAGACAAGAAAATATAAAGCCGGGAGCTTATCCCGGCTTTTTTATTCTCTTTAATTTTTTTGATTAGCACCCAGCTCTTTCATTTTAATTAATCGACATGCCTTACTCCATCTGCACTTAAAATAAAAAAAACCACCCGAAGGTGGTCTTAAGTATTAAATGTTTGAAAGTAAGTAATTACTTACAAGCTGCAGCCCTATAATCAACAATTATTTCAACTGTTCTATTATTACTAAGTCCTAACAAAATTTACTCTAACTGGTTAAGGTCGATAACCAATGACTAAATCACTACCATCCGGAAATGCGCCAATTGTCGCACCACCCTGACCTGCGCCTATCGCAGGAGAACCTGCAGTTAATTTATAATCATCAGGATCAGCGCTACCGGCATTGATAAATAATGGGTCGTCTGTGCTTGAGTTGGCGTCGAATGTTGTTGCCATGTTCCAGTCTGTTAATGAGTTATATGTTGTTATCCAGTCGTGATGCCACTGTGAAGCAGCTGAATTATAAAAAATATTATGATCAGACAAAGAAATGGTTGTCGCTAATAGGTTGTCGGCCAGATTGTTATAATATCGAACCATACTCTGGTAACCATAAATAATATTATTATAGACCGATGCACTTCTTGCTTTGTCTGTCACGATTATGCCTGTTTCATTATTTGAATCAGAATCAACAATGGTATTATTATAAACCGAGACCCCATCAAGCAATCCTACTCCATCATAGAGCGAGATAGCAATGTCACAATTTCGAATGAGATTGTTATGTGCAAGTGTCCCTGATACTTCTCCATACTCTGATAACTGATCGTTAATCTGAATTCCCGTATTGCAACCCTGCGAGGGACTATTTGTTCCCCAGATGTGATTGTTTAGATAAACGTTGTTCTGCTCTGTATCTTTATCAAAGATACCCAGGTAATTGTCATAGATATCATTGTTTTTAATTGTCATGTTATAGGTATAAAAGTTTAGTATACCTGAGGCATTGACTGCTGTTTCTATGTAATCTGGACCGTCACCGGGTTCATAGGTATTCATACCATGGATCCGGTTGTTCTCAATTAATATATCATTGGAGTAATTCAGAAAGATGAGTGCTGAGTTATGGTGAGTCCCTTTTCGAACACCTATGAGGTGACTGTTTCTGATCACACAGTGGCTGGCCTGCTCAAACACGACTAGTTGAATAACATTGTCAGGGCTATCAACAATTGTGCTAGTAAAACCATCCCAAACAATCCAGCTCCTGTTGTAAACTCCGAATGCACCACCATAGATATTATCGACAATGACTGGTGTTTCACCAGGATAGGCCTTGAAGGTGATAGGATTTCCTTCAGTGCCTATGTTGGCTGGATTCCATGGCAGGCGCTCACCCTTAAACTGATCTGGTGTATCAATCCATTCCTGGACAGGGTCATCATGCGGGTAATATGTTCCCGCTCTGAAATAGACTGTCTCCCCCGCAACCGCATTCTCAACAGCAGTTTTTCCAGAACAGGGTGTATTTACATCAGTGCAATTTGGCCATGCCGCGTCACCATCAGCAGAGACATAGTAAATACTCTCCGTTGCCGGTGTTGCAATAGCTAGATTACTTAATGTAC
Organism: Gammaproteobacteria bacterium; assembly: GCA_029882235.1. Taxonomy (GTDB): domain Bacteria; phylum Pseudomonadota; class Gammaproteobacteria; order UBA6429; family Thiohalophilaceae; genus JAOULB01. Next base: position 2,228 of record JAOULB010000132.1, read on the forward strand.
TTTCATTGCCCGCCTCATCGATGGTCTTTATTGCAAAGTAATAGTTCGTATCTGCAAACAACCCAGGCACAATAAACTCTTCAGCCGCACCTGCCGCCTGTGGTGCTGGAGTACCACTTAAAACCGTCGCGCTTGACCAGTTCGCTTCAGTGATAACTTCTGTTGAATAACGAATATCATAGCTTGCAGCTGTTCCTGTATTAGCGTCATCACCGGGGGCTGACCAGTGAAGAGTAAAGAGTGATTGAGATAGATCGGTAATTGCGGAGGGTGGCGTTATGTCTACTTCCGGGTTCAGATTAGGAGAGGTTTCTTCGAGGCTATTGACACCATTATTTTGGTTTGCCTGATTATCGGGAGAATTACCATCACCACAAGCTGTTAATGCAAGCCATAATAAAAGAAAAATTGGGCTAGAAAGACGTAAGCGCAAAGCTGTCAACATGATACTTTTCCCTAATATTCAATCAACCATCTTAATTAATAAAATTGGGTCTTGCTGCATTAATCTGAATTATACGAAATTTATATCCGTTACAAACTGAAATAGCAAAAATCCCTGTGTTATTAAGATACATACTTCTCTAAAGCACGAATATCAGACAAATTGCCATATAGGAAAAAAATGTGATGAACATCTCAGAATTAAATTTATAGATCGACTTTTCACATTAGCTATAAAAAAGGCCGCTTAGAGCGGCCTTTTCATTTAGAGACGTTATAATTAATCGTTACTTACTTTCAGCAACCATATAATCAACAATCGCTTTAACAACACCATCACTCAGGTCACTACGGCCACCTTTTGGTGGCATGCCTTTAAAGCCTTTGATGGCATTTTTGTATAGTGTTGCATTACCTTTGGCGATGCGTGCTTTCCAGCCCGCTTTGTCACCCAATTTAGGTGCTCCTGCTGCGCCAGTGCCGTGACAGGCAAAACAGGCCGAGGTATAGGTACCTTTGGCATCAACTGCACCACCGCTGCTTGCTGTTGCAGTTGGAACATTGCCTGTACGGACCTGGCCAACGGGTTTGATGCGTTCTTCGATCTTGGCCAGTACACGTGGATCGTTGGCAGGATCGGCGGCCTGATCGCCAGATACCCAGCGGGCCAACACAATAATGACAAACATCAGTACCGTTAATCCTATAATTACGCCCCAGAAGGTGCGCATAAATGCACTATCATCATGACTCATGATTACTTTTCCTCAAGCTAATATAAAAATCGTCTGGATTGGCCCGTTCAGGAACCTGTATGCGAAACCGCTGATACAAACCCAGATAAACCGCGCAAGTATACCGGGAATAGCCGTCGGACAAAACCACCGAAACAGAGATTCGAAACCCCACAATTCAGGTGGACGCCTGCGGCGCGGCTCGGTAAGCTTCAGATATTCAGAATGCGCCAGGGACGACGACCATGGATGTACTAGTGTCGCGAGAGGCAGGATGCCGAAAGCGACTGGCTAGTAAATTTTGAAACATTCCGCGCCCGTAGCTCAGTTGGATAGAGTGTTGCCCTCCGAAGGCAAAGGTCACAGGTTCGACTCCTGTCGGGCGCGCCAATTTCTTATTGCCCAACGTTTATATCCCGATGCCTTCCATGGCGCTTCTTCCAGCTCGACGTCCATGTCTCGCGTTCGTCGCGCTGCGTTATGACATTGAGTCATAACGGTCGCTCCTCACCCTGTCGGGTGCGCCAATTTCTCATTATCATTCAGTAATTCTGATCGCCTCTTAATTCCTCACCCCACTGGTCGCTAATCGTCCTATAGCCATCTGGAGTGTTGGACATGCTGGATACCCTGCAACAACATCTCGCTCAGATTTATGAGCTCGATACTGAATTATCCGTACTGGATTTTTTGATTACTGATCCGCTGCTCGCGACGAAGTATGACAAAAGCCCCAATGCACGGACCATTGATGAAAAACTGCTGGTTTGCCAGAATGATGAAACGCTGGATATCGCGCTATATATAAATAGAGATGTATTGCACCAACTCGAACAGGACAACCCATTCGACTCACTCAATGATAATAATATCCACCAATTCTGGATCGCACTGGAAGGGGTGAGCCATTTCAATTATCTCGTCTGGAATGCACGTTTTGATCGACCTGTGTCCTTATTTGAGCTGGAGCTGCAGGCTGAGGTCGATAAGTTTGTCCTTACGATAATGTTGCTAAATCAACAGGAAAATATTTTTCTGACGCGCCATGTCTTGCAGCATTTATTTTTACAGTCAAGCTATGATGAACAACTGAATCGGGCTGAGTTATGGCGTTATATCAGGGCGAATTATTTTGCCTGCCATTATTGTGAAGGGATTACAGCGTTGTTTTCTCAGACGCATAAAGTTAATCAATTGCATAATGAGTTACGTCGTTTCTATCGTCTGACGCAGCATTACAAACTGCGCCATATTTATTCAGTTTCGCAGCGATTCCGTCCACTCTCTTTTGCCAGATAAAGCGCGGCATCAGCGCGTTCGAAAATACTATCTGAATTATCCGTTTTTCTGATCTGAGCAACTCCACCCGATAAGGTTATACAGATATTATTACCATTAATTTTAAACTCACTCCTGGCAACTGCATTGCAGATTTTATCTGCAGCCTGTTTCGCTTCTGTGAGCGCCAGTTCAGGCAGGATAATGACAAACTCTTCGCCACCATAACGGGCAAGAAAATCAACGCTACGAATACTTTTTGCCAGCACACCCGCAATAAACTGCAGCGTTTTGTCGCCAACACTATGTCCATATGTATCATTGACCCATTTAAAATTATCCAGATCAAACACAATCAGTGACATCGGCCTGCCATAACGGCGAAAGCGTTCAATTTCGCCCATAATACATTCATCATAGGCCATGCGATTGCGAATACCGGTTAATGCATCAGACAGAGTTTGTTTGTGTTTTTCGATGACCTGTTTTTTTAGCACATTACATTCATGTTCCATACGCTGTAATTGCTTGGCAAGCTGTGCATTTAATTTCACCGCCTGCTGATTTCGCTCCTGCTCCTGATGCTTAAAGTTTTCCATATGAATTCGGATGGCGTCGAGCCGCTCTTTAACTGCGCTCTTGAGCCCATCTATATCGACCAGCATAGTGATGGAGTTTTCCATCTCAAGGACTTCAGACTCAACGCGCATATTAATACTTTCATCAGCATGGGCCTTATCTGTCTGCAGCATTGACGATGCTTTTAAGCCTTCGTCCAGGGAGGCAAGCTCACCATTGAGATGCTGTAGATACATCTCAAGCTTGGCTTTATCCTGTTGCATGGTTGTAAAAATACTTTGCAACATATCACCAAGCGCAATGATTGCCTCAGTTGTTGTTTTGAGTTCAGCGAGACCATTATTGCGGCTTAAGATCGCCTTAACATCATCCACTCGAGTAGTAAACTCTACTGGAAACTCGACTTTTTCCAGCAGTTCAATAATAAGCTCACTAACTATTCTTATTTGTAGATATTCATGCTCTTCCAACTCTGAATTAGATTTAATCGCTTTCTGTTCTGTTCCTTCCAGCTGGATAATTCGTTCAGATATTGTTTTAACACGCTTATGATTGCTTAGAATATCAGCGCCCTCACGAAGTGATTTGCGCAAATCATGTAGCATATTGATTAGTGCACTGTCCTGAGTAGAAACGATCATCGACAGACGTGAAATCAGCAAACGCAGTAATTTCTCGGTCTCAAACCATTCTTTTTCTTTCAGGTTCAGCTCGGCCTGGCTATCGAGAAATTTCTTTCTCCATCGATCTTCTGAATTGGACTGATTTCTGGCTTCTTTCATGACTGGCTTTCATTGCGGTTAATATACCTATTAATAACGACGCTCAACGCGACCAGCTTTAGGAATTTGCCATGAGTTGTGACTGAAACAGCGTGTGAGTGAAACACAGGAATACCCAACAAAATTAGTGGGATATTAATCAGGCTATTAGTTGTCGAGTGTGCTTTTGAAGAC
>JAOULB010000133.1 GCA_029882235.1 Gammaproteobacteria bacterium
TCAGGAAATTATTAATGAATTAACTACTGTGCTTCAGAACTTCTCCAACAAACATCAGCATAAGTTTTTTGTCCTCTCATCATCATCCAAATCAGTCTTTAGCTTTGGCGGCGATTTGAAATTATTTAGTAAGTTAATAAGAGAACAAAATAAACCAGCCTTATACTTCTACATGAAACAGTGCATTGAAACCTTGTATTCAATATCACAACTTCCTGGCTGTGAACGAATTGCATTAGTACGAGGAACAGCCTTTGGCGGAGGATTTGAAGCAGCATTAGCATGTGACACGATCATTGCGGAAAAAAATGCCAAATTCGGTTTTCCTGACAGACTATTTAATTCTTTCCCGGGTATGGGAGCATATAGTTATTTAACACGCCGCATTGAGCCAACTAAGGCTCAGCAAATGATTAAAAGCGCAAAAACTTATTCCGCTGAAGAATTATATGATATGGGTATAGTTGATAAACTAGTCGCAGATGGAGATGGTTACGATGCGGTCTACTCACACATTCAAAATTACAATCGATATAGCAACAGTTTTAATGCTCTCAAACAGGTTTTCCAATCGATAAACCCGGTTAACTATGATGAGCTGTTACAAATTGGCGAACTCTGGGTTAATACGGCTATGAAGCTTTCTGAGAAAGACCTGGGCTTGATGAAACGACTGGCGGCATCACAGGCAAATCTGGTCGCTCGTTAGCAGTCATTATTAGCTATCGATGAGTGTACAGCCTTTTACAGACAAATAATCACGCATAGTCTGTTTTGTTGTTGACAGACATTTCTTTAGTTCAAGGATGATTTGTTCAGCCTTGTCAAGAACGTCTGGGTTTGTCTGGATTTCTTCCTCACAGTATTTTGCTATTGCTGACAACTGTAGTGCGGAGACATTATTAGCTATGCCTTTAAGTGCGTGGGCATAGCTTTTAGCCTGAGGTAATTTTCTTATTTCGTAGATATTATTTTCAATGCCTTGAACAAGGTTAACCGCATCCTTTACAAAAACCTCAAATAGCTCACTTAAAAAAGTATCATCAACATCTTTACCCAACATGTCGTCAAGAATACCTGGATCCATTATCGGAATAGTTCTAAATCTAGATTTTTGAATGGTCTTCTCATTATATCCAGTAATCGACGGTTTGTGGCTAACAACTTTATTAATGACATCAAGCAATTGTTGCTTCTCGATGGGCTTGATTAGAACAGCTTCCGCGAGCTCGTGACACTCGCTTAAAATGTCCTCGCTCGAGTTTGCAGTGACAACAACAAATGGCATGTTGCTTTCCGGATTCATGTATTTATAGACGTTGATCACCTCAGTGCCACTAACATTAGGCATATTTAAATCAACAATAGTCAAATCAAATTTTTCAACTGCAAGAATCTCCAGCGCCTGTTGTCCGTCATTTGCAATCGTCACTTTATGCCCTGCCAGCTCAAGTATTCGTTTAAACACAAACTGATTGGTGGTTTGATCTTCTGCCACTAGTATGTTTAATGCGTTTAATTGTTTTGTGGGCAGTTGACTTATATGAGATGACAGAGAAACAACACCTTGTTGTGGCGCAAAGTCGGATTGTTCTTTGTTGAGAGCATGATAAAGCTGCCGACTATCTATTGGCGAACTAAGGACTCGCTCAAAATATAAATCTATACCGGGGTTACTTATTTGCATTGGGTTGTTTGTTGATAACAACAATGTTGTATCTCTAACACCCGACTCTTTTATTAGTTGAGCCGCACGCACAGGTGACATATGTAATGTCTTTTCGTCGAGGATTACAGTGCATTTTGATTTGCTGTGTTTCCATACATTCAGTATTTTCAAGGCGCTTTCTACGTTATCTCGAGTGACAAACTTCGAACCCCATCCTTGTAAAAGTGCACCTACTGAACTCTTTACTTTTTCGCTTGTGGTGATTATTAGCACATCAGCCTCAAGTGTTTCAAATTCTTCTGATGAGGCTATATCCAAATCCACCTCAAACCAAAAACGCGAGCCGTTTCCAGGTTTGCTGGTAACACCAATGGCACCGCCCATCAACTCCACAAGCTGTTTAGCGATGCTGATGCCAAGCCCGGTACCACCAAATCGTCGCGTTGTTGTATCATCTTCCTGTACAAAGCGCTCGAAAATTCGAGCTTGTGCATCAGATGAAATACCAATACCGGTGTCAATCACCTCAAAACAGAAATGAGCCTGATTCGAAGAACTTTCTGTGATGTATATGTGGATACTGATATGACCGCTATCAGTGAACTTAACAGCATTGTTTGCGAGATTAATCAGGATTTGTTTTAATCGAACAGGATCAGCATAAATAAATCTGGGTACATCGCTTGATATATTTCTATAGATAGACAGGCTTTTCTTTTCGGCAAATGGTTTGATGATTTTTATTACTTCATAAATGCACGCATGCAAATCAAAACAGATTTTATCCAGCACAATTTTGTCAGATTCAATTTTTGAAAAATCCAACACATTATTAATTAGCTCTAATAAATTTCTTGCGGATGATTGAATCGTATCCGAATATTCTCGCTGGTCGGCTGATAATTTTGTATCTGATAACAAGTCACTGACTGTAATCACACCATTTAGTGGCGTTCTTAGCTCATGACTCATATTCGCAAGGAATTTTGATTTTGCCTGATTTGCTTCGTCCGCTTTCTTTACAGCCTCCTCCAGTCTTAGTTTGGCGATATTGAGACGCCTAATAAATAAAGAGACATACAATGAAACAAGGAGCAGCACACTTAAGTATCCAATGGCAAATGATTTATGTGCATGCCAATATTCACTATATAAAAAAGCTGCGACAAAACCAACCAAGCTTAGAGACATCCCTGCGAATAAATATTTATTTCCAAAACGAAAGCCAAAACCCAAGACAATCAGGAGATAAACAAAAAATAGAGGAGCTGCCGATTCTGGGGTTGTAGCCATTGCTGCAGAAAAGAAAGCCACATCCACCAACATCATAATAATTCTTATGGTGGGTCGGTTATATCTAATATATACAGCACTTAAGCTAGCCAAAATTAATGTGGAAAAATAACCAAAACCGTAAAGCTGAGCCAGCGAAAGTGAAGTAGAAAGTATTTGAACATCATGAGGGTGTTCACCAATACTTGTATGTATTATCACGATTGATGCAACAAGAAAACGAACAGCGAATTGTTCCGCTTCATCTTTACCCATAAGAGTAACTATTTTGCTAAATATATTTAGAACCATCTTGATAACAACCAGTTCTGATTTGTGATATTTGATATCGAGAACTTATAGCACCGACCAAAAATATGACTGAGTGAACAAATAATATTATTCACAGAATTTCGAGTTCCCAAAGATTGGTTTAGACAAGAAAATGATGATGCCTGTTTGTTTAACGCAAACAAGAATTTGTAGCACAACCGAAACAATACGAGCTGAAATCGCAGCATCATAGTCATATCCTGAGTATGTAATTTAACTCCCCCGGGAGCATACGACCTAAATGCTCAGACCCAATATGATAGACAGCTTTATAATAAATTGCAGCTATTTTTAATAAGAAATGCAGAATTTTTAATCACAAATTTTTTATGTTCTGTAAATATAATAACTTACACAAAAATATTTTTCGGGATATGTGGATTAGATGTTAATAACGGCTGGATAACATTTATTACACCTACTAATATTATTGTTTATTTGTGTAATCTGTTGTTTACATATTTTTGCTTTTGCTCAAGTTGCTATGCCAAAACAATAATTCTTTGTTGAAAGAAACGACATTGTTTTTTTCCAGACAATAAAAAACCCCAACCATTAATATGGATGGGGTTTAAGTTATGGCGGAGAGCGAGGGATTCGAACCCCCGGAGGTTTAACCCTCAACGGTTTTCAAGACCGCCGCTTTCGACCACTCAGCCAGCTCTCCAAAACAGCTAATATCCCTTTATATCGTATGGAAATAATATCCTGTTTCCCGAAAAGGACGGGAGAATACCCCAAGCTGGGCCTTGATGCCAGTGGATTTAGGCACTATATAATGCAAAGAGATGTAGACTTGATATTGGGAACCGTTCAGGTATCCTGTTGTCACATCTGATAACTGTTTTGAAACTAGTGAGGAAACTTCATGTACCAGAATGAACGCGTAATTAGTGGCTCGTCCACTTCGGTTTTAGAAACCAATAAAGTTTTACGCAATACTTATGCTTTACTTTCTATGACTCTGTTGTTCAGTGCGATCACTGCATTTATCGGCATTGCGATGCAAGTATCTTCAGGTGCAGCACTTATCTCAACGATTGCTGGTATTGCTATTTTATGGTTTGTTCTACCACGTACTGCTAATTCTGCAGCAGGCATTCCTACCATCTTTGCCTTTACTGGTTTGATGGGCTTAGGTCTGGGACCGGTTCTGCAGTATTACCTCGCTATAAACTCATCCATTGTGTTTACTGCGCTCGGCGGTACTGGTGTTATCTTCCTTGGTCTGTCTGCTTATGCCTTAACCACAAAGAAAGATTTCAGCTTTATGGCTGGCTTCCTGATGGTTGGTTTATTTGTTGTTATTGGCGCATCACTGCTGAATATCTTTATGGGTATCCCCGCTCTGGCGCTGGCAGTTAATGCAGCAGTCGTGCTGATTATGAGTGGCTTCATCTTATATGAAACTTCTTCAATCATTCATGGCGGTGAATCTAACTATATTATGGCAACAGCCAGTTTATTCCTGTCTATCCTGAATCTGTTCCAGGCGCTGTTACACCTGTTAAGTGCGTTTAGCGGAAGAGAATAACAAACTTAAGACGTTATATCTAAGCCCCGTTTATACGGGGCTTTTTTAATTTCACACAGGGGTTTATTCATGAACTGGGAAATGATCGGAAGCGCTGCACTCATGATCGCTATGCTGGTGTTTATATTTCCACGCATGCGTCATGCTGTTAAAAACGCACCCAAAGGTACATTCGAAGACTGGAAAGGTTTTTTGATTCCCGTTGGCGCCGTTATTTTATTTATTATTTTTCTTATACAAATGGTCTAATCAGACCTACTCCTTAATATAAATAAATACCGCTGTTTTAGTTTTAGATTGCTTCTAAAAGACGCGACGACAAAGAATTTATATTTTCTAATATAAATAAAATTAGTCTCTGACTTTAAATCTTTAATCACACATTTAATAATTTTTTAATTCTTCATGATATTATCGAGCTTAAGACAAATACTGGATAAGCATCATGGATATCGATCTTGATTACCTGAGAGACTTATTACATGCATTCAGTGCCTCTGGCGCTGAATTTTCGAATCTCGATGAGTTAATTCGGTTTGGTTTTGACTATACAACCGAATTTGATTACATGTCTGAAGATGAATATGAAAAAGACAAGTTTCTTCATCATATGCAAATCCTGAAAGATGGCCAGCTTATCTCGAGCACCGAACAACAACTACCCGACTTCTTCCCTCATGAAACCGAACTTGACTGGCAAACCAAGAATATTCAACTCACACCTCTGGCGTTAAAATTTATCGAAGCCATTGAAATTGATTCTGTTTTAAAAATATTAAAAGAAAATTCAGAGAATGAAGCGTTTAGAATTACAGTTGATTCTGCCCTGTTACTTGCCGATCAATACGAAAATGATCGCCTGGATATTCCTGAATGGGCTATTGAGGAAGTTTGATTTTATTATTTCCTAATTTTTGTTAAACAGAATCATTAGCAAAAAAATAATAGCAGCAACAATATACATTGACCTGCCAAGCCCTACTCTAAATCGCACCCTCTTTTTTAAGGCCGTTTTTATCTGAGTATCACTTAAATCTTTGCAATAAGGACAATCTACTAATTTCTTATCAAAGAATAATGTACAACGTGAACATTTTTTTAAATATTTTCTTTGCTTAATCTTTTCGCTGAGTCTGTGCGAGAACCACAACATTGACTATGCGCCAATCACCTGTACACCACCCATATAACTCTGTAATACATGAGGCACAGCAATCGAACCATCTTTATTCTGATAATTTTCCATTACAGCAACCAGCGTGCGACCGATCGCAAGACCCGAGCCATTTATTGTATGAACAAGCTCTGGCTTGCCTGTTTCAGGATTACGCCAGCGTGCTTTCATGCGTCTTGCCTGGAAGTCTTCGAAGTTGCTGCATGATGAAATTTCACGATAGGTATTTTGTGAT
>JAOULB010000134.1 GCA_029882235.1 Gammaproteobacteria bacterium
TTTCAATGTAGATTAAGGTACCTTCACCACCACCGCCTGGCAAATAGGCAATAAGGCCCTGATGTTTCATGCCTTCCAGCTTTCCAACTGTATAGGCATCGCCTCTAAAGCTGATTATTTCCTGCAGTTGTTCATAACCCTGACCCTTCTGCACAAACACATTCCACATAAACCCGGCTTTACCATTCAGACTCCGGCTCGTTGTGAGAAAGATCTCTTCTTTACCATCATTATTCGTATCTGCCTGTATAAGCAATATCTTCTCATTAGGGCGTATTTCAAAATTCGACTGATAATATGCGACAGGATCCTTAATAGAATTACTGGCGTGCAATGGCGATTGCATTGAAAATAGTAAGATAATTCCTAACGAGAATTTAGACATATTTATTGCTCCATTGTCGATTTTACTTTACATAATATAATAAGAATTATTCTTTTAGGATGGCCAGCCATTTTTTTCTCTGTTCATGCAGCAAAAATATTTCTTTATTCTCTTCATCAGGCTTATCTAAAGATTTTATTGTACTTTCCCAGTGTTCCATCGTTAGTTCTAAGTGATTTATAACCCATGCTTTTTTCTCTTCATAGGGTTTGTTTTTTAATGCAACAAGATAATTATGTATATTGGTATATAACTGTTTATTCCTTTCTGTAGCTTGTTTAGCTGTTTCGCCATACTTCAAGAGCATATATTCCGCATGTTCAAAATTTGGTTCTTTATATGGAATATCAATTTGCTCTTGAATCAAACGATCGACCAACTCCTGCTGGGCGAGCGTAGTTTCATTGCTGCATCCAACAAAGCATGCACAAGCGAATAACAAGAAAATTCGAAATTTAATAATATTATTCAACGCGAGTTATGTCTTCTCAAGTTGTGCCCAGTAATTGAGCCCAGAATTTATTTATTCTAAATCAAGTGCCCTAACTCTCGATTAGATTTACCTTGGTTTTTTATTTCCAGTTATAAATTTTCGAGACAATAAATGAACTACCCAATGCTTTTATGAAGGCAATAACGGTCCAAAGCAGGCTTAATGTAAGTGGAATAGGTAAATAGTTATATGAAGCAATTTGCGGCATCGCCATGACCAACCCGAGTCCAACACCAAATGGAATGGCCTTTTTACAATCTGTATCTGGCCCAACGATTGGATAGAAAAACGCGACCGCTGCAGCAAACAGAAACTGACTTAACAACATAATCCCCATATTGGCTTCTGCCTGAGGACGCCAGACAGACATGGTTTGTTGATACTGACTTGCCATTAAAATTCCATGTACAAGAAACTCGTATAGAAATACAAAAATAAACGCAGCGATTGACGCAATTAAAAATTTCTTCATATCCATAATTTATCTCCTTTTTTATAATAGTTTTTTTATACAATCGTTTTAAATAATATCTAATCAAGCGCTCTGGCCTCTTGAATCTCTGAATTTAAACCTAATACCTCGCAACACTCAAGAGCATTAAAATGAATCAATTGATTAAATATTGTTCAACTTAATCCCTTCGTACTCATTTGTGAGCCTTTTATACTATTAAATAATGTAGGCTAACCCCGATTTTCATGCTAGCATCTGCCCAGCTTATAGTGCATCAATATATAAGCAATACTGCACAGACAACCTCTCTTCCTCCTGTTCAGTTCATCAAGCTCAGCTGATGATCTGAAGGGTTTCGTTGGGCAAAAAATGCCCTAATAATGACAATAATACTAGTGACAATAATAAACAGCTGTCACAACGAAACGTTTGCCCAGTCCATTCTCTAGCGCATTGGTCAAACGAGTTATAAGGAAATTACATGAAAACAAAAACACTCTTAGCCATAATTTTTTTCCCCATGCTTGCCAACGCTGAAAATCTTGAGAAAAAAGACGTCATTGTCTTTACTGCCCCGCCTAGAGGCTCTCTAGAAGCAGAAACAAAAACCTATAAACCCATCGCAGACTATCTATCGAAAGTGCTAAATAAGAAAGTTGTATATAAACAACCCATGTCATGGATGCATTATCAAAAAGACATGTGGGCAGATAAGTTTGATATCGTTTTTGACGGACCACATTTCGTATCATGGAGAATGAACAACACCAAACATACACCACTGATCAAGCTACCCGATCAAATGATTTGGGTCATTGTTGCTCGTAAAGACAACACAAAAGTAAACAAACTCAAAGACATCGAAGGCAAAGGATTTTGTGGTCAGTCTCCTCCAAATCTTGGCACATTAACTGTTCGTTCACTTGTTGATGCTGCAACACGTGAACCACGACTTGTTAGTCGCAAGGGGTGGAAGAATGTTTATAAAGGTGTGATAGAAGAAAAAGCCTGTGTTGCGGGAGTTATGCCAATAACCAATCTAAAGCAATATGACCCGCAGGGCAAAAATGCCAAAATCATTTATAAGCACATCCCATTCCCAAACCAGGCCTTAACGGTAAGCAGCGAATTTTCCCTCAACTTACGCGATAAAATACGCAAATCTCTACTTACCAAAGAAGGACAGAACACAATGCAGGCATTAAGAAAACGTTATACCAATGGCAATCTAATGGTGCCTGCGAATAAAAATGAATACAAACATGTTACCAGCGTACTAAACGATGTTTATGGTTACGGCTTTAAATTTGATTCCAAATAAACTACGCAAATGGGGATGGATGGATTATTTGGTAGCCATTTTACTGGATTGTTCAAAATTTAATCCCTCCGTCCCCTTTATACTGATTGGCAACAGGGGATCAAAGTATGAGCGTGGGTTGATGCTGCAACCACTGCCTCTATCATTGTCAGTATTATCATTGGCGCCACTACCGAGCGACGCTGGATTTTAATCAGCTAGTACGAGCAGGTGAGCAATCTGTAAAGAGTCGATGTGTTTCAGAAGAGGCGAAATTGGTTAAAAAATAACCAATCTCTTGATGAGACTGTTAGGACTTTAAATAACTCACTGTCTTAAATATAGCTATGAATCGTCAATTATCACGGCCTTTGATAAATCAAATACCACGCTTGTCTAATAGATTTATGAAAATAACTAATTGAAAGATAACATCAATAAAGAATAGATGGCGGCTTTTGTACTACTGAAAAAAAACAAAAGGTCGTTCAACCCAGACACAAATTGTGAAAGAATGGTTATTTTTTATACAACCTGGTTATCTATATTTTTTTATTGAGTTAAAAAATCTGTGATCTTCTCTATCCATAAATACCTCAAACATTATATTATTGCCTTCTGATAACAAAAGTTGTCATACCTACAACGCTGCTTACATTGCTGCTTAGTAAAACTATCAATACATAAAATTTTCAGGACAAATTAAAACAGGAGTGTGTTTATCATGATTAGAAAAATTTCCCTTTTAACTTTCTCATTACTTATTACTGCAAACGTTTCTGCGAAAGAATTTAGTTATAACTATGTGGAAGCAGCTTATGGCATGATCTCTGATTCAAGTCTTGGAGTAGACATTGATGGAACGGGCATTGGATTCGGCGGTTCTTTCGATATCACACCGGTGATTGCGGCAACGGTATCTTACGAGGTGGTAAGCTATGACACCTACGCAGGCATCGATGTTGATACTACAGCGCTACAATTCGGTATTACCGGGCATACATCAATTTCACCCAAGGCCGATGTCTTTGCCAATTTCTCTATTATAAGTGCCGAAATTGAACTTAGTAACGGCTTCTCATCGGCAAGTGATGATGATACAGGTAATGTGATCTCTGCTGGACTTCGCTACGAAGTCCAGGATAATTTTGAGCTCGATGCAGGGTTTACACGTACCGATGTCTTTGATGATTCCAGTTTATCAATCGGCTTTGGTGCTCGATTTTATACTGACAATCAACTCTCTTTCCGTGTAGGTTATTCGACTGGGGATGATGTTGACACCATCACTTTGAGCGCAAGGTATAATTTGAAATAAAATTTTCATTATGACTCAAATCAAAGGTCAGTAATCTAAATTACTGGCCTTTTTTATTCAGTGAAGCTTTTGACTACACATCCAGATTCGTTGCATTGAGGGCATTGGTTTCGATGAATTCGCAGGATAATTTGGGACAAAGTACATTTTTCTCTAATATTAGAAACAAGGTGGCCAGAACGAACATTGCGAGTTCAGGAAATACTTGATGAAACTCGAAGAGATTCTGAAGTGCTCTCTGACACCATTTTTTCACTTTTTATTGCATGATCCCATTTTTGCGTTATTAAAGATTGCCATCATTACTCATTCCGTTCCTTACTTTCCAGGTAATACTCTGAACAGATGATGTTGGAATTGAAAAACAGAAATGGTGTACATCTCGATCTTTACAGAAAATCACTTCACTTGAAGTTTTATCGACCAACTTAATTTGATTTAAATAAATATCTCCAGAAGTGTTTTATCAAACATACCTTTGAGATCTTTGGGAACTACTGATGCCTTGAGAACAAGGTAAACCGTCTCTGGCAAACAACCACCATAACTACGCGGCAAAATTAGATATATATAAAGGAACAAAAGGGACGGATTTCTTTATTTCTTTCTTTATTTATTTATTTATTTTTATTTTCTACTAATTGAATATTCATGAATTCGAATCTAAATGGGGTAACTGGTCATTATTTAATCCCTCCATCCCCTTTTACTCTGACCCCTTGATCACTTGCCTTGATCACTTGATCACACTTAAAATTTCCTGCACATGTAATCTTTTTGTAACTTTCTTGCCGTTAATATACGACCGGGGACCAAAGGGGACGGAGGGATTATTTATTAACCATTTAGCCGAATTGTTCATTATTTAATCCCTCCGTCCCCTTTTATTCTTTATTTAAAAAGCTAACAGTGATTTAGACAGATATCTGTCTTTTGCGGTGTTATACAGACATCTGTATAACACAATTTACTATTCCGACTTCGTCGGGAATAAGAGCAATTGTTTTTACTTGAACTTTTCTGATCCATTTTTCTGGCGTGTCCTTTTCTCTTCCCTGCAATACTTCCATAATATTCCGAATAACCCGTGAGTCAACAAGGGTTTTCTAATATTGCTTGTGTCTTAGATCTGAAATAAGGAAGTTGGTTTTACGTGACAATCATTACTGGTTCAGAATTTCTGGATACCGGCATCCGCCGGTATGACGAATGGGTTATTGCGTTGGTTTTACTGAGTCAATTCAAAAATAATGTGTAGTTGAACTTTAGGCTTTAAAACATAATTTTTGATTAAATTACTGAAATTTAGATTATTTATGCACTAATATGGTGCGAGATGTATTAGATTTTTGGAATTTTTGAGGAAGAAGACTTTTTTAATTCCCTCGACCGCTTGTTCCCGACGCGGTCTCGACAATTGCTCCTGCATTGTTCTACCTTCACCCTTCCTTGGGCTCGTTCCGATTCCATCCATGGAATCGTCACCCTAACCCTCTCCCTGAGGAAGAGGGAGAGTATTAATTTGACTACTCTGCCTAAATCTTACACATCCAAATTCGATGCATTGAGGGCATTGGTTTCGATGAATTCGCGGCGGGGTTCGACCTGGTCGCCCATTAGGGTGGTGAAGATTTCATCGGCGCCGATGGCGTCTTCGATCTGCACCTGCAGCAGGGTGCGCTGGCTGGCATCGAGGGTGGTTTCCCAGAGTTGTTCGGGGTTCATTTCACCCAGTCCTTTATAGCGCTGGATGTGCTGACCTTTTTTGGCTTCGTCGAGCAGCCAGTTGACGGCTTCTTTGAAGGAATACACGGGTTGTTGTTTATCACCACGTTTGATGTAAGCCCCTTCAGCTAAAAGGCCATCGAGTTCCTGTCCCAGTACTTTAATCGACTGGTATTCACCGCTTTCAAAAAATTCTTCATTCAGTTGGTAGTCTGTACTGATGCCATGACGTGTTGCTTTGATGATCGTGTTCCAGTCATCGCCCGAATGATCGACATGAATGGTAAAGGTACTTAATCCATTTTGATCATCGGTGAGTCGTTGCGCGAGTTCATCAAACCAGGCGCCAATCTTGCTGCCGTCATGCAGGTCGGTTTCTTCCAGGCCGGGCATGGTGATCATTTTTTCCAGTACATCATAAGGCATACGTCTTGATATGCGTCGAATGGTTTCCATCACTTGCATAAACTGTTTGGCTAAGGATTCCAGCGCCTGTC
>JAOULB010000135.1 GCA_029882235.1 Gammaproteobacteria bacterium
ACATCAGCAAACATATTGGGTTTAAGCACTTCGTCAGGATTATCAAAGCGCAGACGTACTTTTAGCGTTCGAGTTTTCTGATTCAGACTCGGATAGATGTATTCAACCTTACCTTCCCATTCACGTCCCGGTACATAAGAAAGTTTCACATCGGCAGACTGACCTTCTTTCACCCAGTTGGCCTGACTTTCAAACACTTCAGCAAGGATCCAGATGGTGGATAAATCAGCCAGACTCATCACTTCCATCATCGGTGTGATATACATGCCTTCGCGCACCATGAGTTTGGAGACAATACCATCCTGTGGTGCATAGACTCGCACGTACTGATTTGATCTGTTCTTGCGACGTATCTCTTTAATCTGTTGTTCAGAGATACCCAAAGCAATCAGACGTTCGCGCGATGCACCCAGTAAAAATTTATTGCCCGTACGGACAGCCTGCAGGAAATCATCCTGTGCGTTAACCAGCTCTGGCGAATAAAGCTCAAACAACAGCTGACCTTTCTTGACGCGCTCACCTTCGGATTGCACCACCAGTTTTTGAATCCAGCCTTTGCTGCGTATATGGATATGTGAAATTTTATTTTCATCAAAATCGACATAACCCACGGTATCGATCCTGCGCCAGAGTTTCTTGCGCTCAACCACGCGAGTGCGCACACCCATATTGTTTTCAACCGCTGGTGAAATTTTTACGTCATTACCATCGCCTTCATCATAGACCGGCACCAGGTCCATCCCCATAGGCGATTTGCCAGGCTCATCACGTCGATAGGCTGGATCCATTGGCGCGACCCAGTAAAGTATTTTTTTCTCGCCCGACGATTCTTTTTGCTCAGCTTCTTTCTTAACCAGATCCATGCCACAGATAGGACAGTTGCCCGGCTTGTCGCGCACGATTTGTGGATGCATGGGGCACACATATTTGGGGTCCAGATGCTTTGCTGCATGATCAAGTGCAGTTTCAGTATTTCCGCCAGCACCTGTGGCCATTTCATCATCACTACAGGCTGATAAACTCAGCACCGATATCAGTAAGGTGATCCAGATGAATCCTTGTTTGATGTTCATTGTCGTTCTCCTGCGCAATAAACGGTTTACACGTTTACTGCAAAATGTCTTGTTGTTATTTGTTGCGCAACATCATACACCGATGCGGTACAACAACATAAAGCGTTTTATTCAGGAGACGTTTCGAGGAGGGTGGCCTTCACCACCGGGACTGATGCCTTCGAAGAATATCATTTGTTGCGGGATAAATTTATGCGTAGAAAAATTCGATAAGGTGTTTGCCGTGGTCAGACTGGAATAAACAGAAACACAACTGCTGCAGCTTGAGCAGTTATCCTGGCAGGCATTGTCGGCAGCACTACAGCAGCCATTATGATTCCCGTCATGACCTGCGGTTTCATCCATCGGCATATCCATGCCTGCTGATGGACAGTGCTGTGACTGGCCTGTCCCCATATCAAGCATATCGATCGCCGATACCGCAGCCTGCATTGGTGCGATCACCAACATCAGTCCCAGTATGGAAGCCAGCAATTTGTGACTTGTTTTCATCGACATGGATAAAGTCCTGATTCCAATAACATTGTTCACTAAAAGTATTACATATTCTGCCAGTTAATCCAATTTATCGGCACTATTTACTGACAATTTATCACTAGATCCAACGCCAGTACTATTAATGCAATAGCAGATAGGCCGATAACATAGTACGAATATGCATGACTTAATGACCTGAAACCAGATAGGAAGTTCATCAAACTATTATGAGTTACGCGGCAAACAAACAGGATTTACGCAAAAAAATAGCGGAGATCAAAGAGTTACCGTCGATGCCGACGATTAGTAACAAATTGGTCACGCTACGTGATGATCCCGATGCAGGTATTGATGATTTATCCAATATCATCAAACTGGACCCTGCCCTCAGCAGCAAGCTAGTTCACTATGCGGCGTCACCCTTTTTTGGCTATAGCAAAGGCATTGAATCCATAGAAAATGCGGTC
Organism: Gammaproteobacteria bacterium; assembly: GCA_029882235.1. Lineage (GTDB taxonomy): Bacteria > Pseudomonadota > Gammaproteobacteria > UBA6429 > Thiohalophilaceae > JAOULB01. The sequence goes on from JAOULB010000135.1 coordinate 2,018, forward strand.
AGTCAGGTACTTGGTTTTGATAAGGCGCTGAATATGGCGCTGGCGATGGACACCAGCCAGTCTTTCGATGTTCCTCTGGAAGGCCCGATTGGACTGAAGGCCGTCTGGCGACAGGCCCTGTTCAGTGCCCATCTGATGCAATCGCTATCAGAAAAACTCCCCCCGGCAAATGCAACCAAACCCGGCATGGTTTATATGGTTGGTTTATTGCACAACATTGGATTCCTCCTGCTGGGGCATTTATTTAAAGAAGAGTTTCAACTATTAAACAAACTCGCTAAAGAAAATCCAAAAATCTCGATTGTTGATCTTGAGACTCGCGCGCTCGGTATGTCACATACTGATCTAGGTGTCTGGCTGATGCGTGAATGGAGTATGCCTGCTGAATTAACCACGGCTGTTTTTGAACACCACAACCCATTTTATAAAGGCCAGCATTTCGTCTATGCCAATCTGGCCCTGATCGCGAACCGTTTACTATGTCGGCATGACATTGGTGACGAAAAAGACCCCAACCCACCATCACAAATGCTGCAAAGTCTTGGCTTAAAAGAAAAACAACTGGATGACGTTCTGGAAAATCTTATGGATGGTAAAGATGAACTGGAAACTATGATCCAGGAGCTACATAGTTAAGCTTTATAAGTCATTAATGACTTCGCTGATTCAAGTACAAACTGCCGAAATGCGGTTGCAATTGGTGACAGACGCTTACCGTTACGATGCACGACATACCAGTGTCTTAGAATGGGGAACTCCTTAACATCAAGAATCGCGAGTCGTTTTGTTTCTAACTCTAGCGCGAGTGTATGAATCGATACCAGTCCTAAACCCAGACCCGCTTCAACCGCCTGTTTAATCGCCTCATTACTGGTCATTTCCATACCTGTCTTCAGACTAATGCCTCGATCATTAAAGAAGCGTTCCATTGCGATTCTTGTGCCCGAGTCAGGCTCGCGCACCACAAAGGTTTCCTGTTGGATACGCGTTAGCGGGATCGCCTTTTCCTGTGCCAGGGAATGATCCGGTGGTGCGATGGCAACCAGCGGATTTTCCATAAAGGGCTCGAGTTCGAGTGCCATACTCTCGGGAGGCCGCCCCATGATGACCATGTCCTTTTCATTATTCTCAAGCTGGCGTAACAGGGAGGCGCGATTGGTAACATCAAGGCTGAAGGTAATGCCATCATGCAGCTTGGCGAAGGTGGCCAGCAGGCGGGTGGCAAAGTAGTTGGCAGTACTGGCCACACCAATGGCCAGATGACCACGCTGAATCCCTTTGAGTTGCTCCAGCACCTCACCAGCCTCATCAAGCTGCTCTGCAATGGTACGGCTGTAGTGGTACATCTCACGACCGGCATCGGTCAGGAAAATTCTTTTGCCCATATGCTCAAACAGGGACAGACCCGCACTCTCCTCTAACTGCTTGATTTGCATAGAAACAGCAGGCTGGGTCAAATGCAGTTCCTGAGCGGCTTGAGTAAAGCTCAGATTGCGGGCAACGGCCTCAAAGACCTTCAACTGGCGAAAAGTAACATTCATACCTGATAAGTATAATGAATTTTTGATGATTTATTTAAATTACATTATTTTTTCTTATAGGAAAAGCCTGAAGATTATTCCCCAACAAAGTCATTGATAGAAATCTGTACAAATCGACTCTAGAAAAAGCTCAGACAACATTTAAATTCTCTAGTGGTAGTTCACACCTTCAGACACAACATATTACATTCGGCCTGTAATGACTCATTAATAAACTATTAAACAAACCGACATAGAAGTAACTAATAGACAACACAAGCAGGGTGAATTAGTGCACAATATTTATGTTGGTTCTCAACCAATCTATAATAAGAGTTTAGAGATATATGCATATCATTTGCTCTTTCGAAATAATGATATCAATAAAGCACAATTTTCAAACGAGGATCAGGCTACCTCAGAAGTTATTTTAAATACATTAACCAACATAGGCCTGGATAAAATCGTTGGGTCACATAAAGCCTCCATTAACTTCACAAGGAAATTCATTATTGGTGAATACCCGATTCCGAATATGAAAGACAAAATCATGGTTGAAATTGATCGCTCAACCAACCTTGATGACCTGATGATTGAGAATCTGAATATCCTTGGAGATAAAGGATATACATTAATAATGCATAAACCTCACTATCAACAATATACTCAAACAAAATCTGATAGTGAACATGAAATTATTATAAAATTTGATATAAAGACCTACAGTAGATTCGAGTTACAACAAATATTATTCAGCCCAAAAGAAAACAATATAAGCTATTTGGCTTCAAAAATTGAAACCAGAGAAGAATTTGATTATTGCAACAGTCTTGATTTTGAATATTATGAAGGTTTCTTTATATGTGAACCAAATATAATAAAAAGAAAGGAGATTCCCAGCTCAAAAGCACATGTTATACAGATACTTAGAAAACTATATGATGAAAAATATAACATCAAAGAAATAGAGACACTGATAAGTACCGACGTTAGTTTTTCATACCGAATATTACGGTATGCGAATTCCAGTCTCCTTGGACTAAGCACCCGCATTGATTCCATTCAGCACGCAATATTAATGCTGGGATGGAACTCAGTTCGGATGATCGCAACATTGCTCATATTGACGAAGATGGAAGACTGTCCTCTCGAAGTCATCTATTTTGGTGTGCTACGGGCCAAGATGTGTGAGAATTTAGCAGCTCAAAAAAACTTAGATAAGAATATGGCCTTCGCAGCTGGCTTGTTCTCAATCATAGATACTTTATTGAGTATTAAAATCGAAGACATACTTGCCCTGATACCATTAAACGAAACATTAATCGCTGCTTTACTTGATGGGGAAACAGAACTTGGAAAACTTCTGTTTGATACTAAATCCTATATTAGTCATCAACCTGAGCTTGCGACAAAATCGAAATTATCTCGAGCCACATTAGGTGACGCATATATTCATGCTTTACAATGGACTAACGAATCAATCCCTATACTTAGCGAACAAGAATAAAACTACAATTGTTGACCATATTATTTACAAATATTGTCATTTTTTTACATTCATAAATTTTAACAATTGAATACTCACTACCTCAACACAAGCAATAAAGTATCTCAAATATCAGTCGAAAATATAGGTAACATATATATAATTTTATTCGTATGAATTAACGCGCGATTCATGAGGAATTCTTGAGCATGCGAAAGAGAATCCACGAAAACATTATCCACATTGGCGAACCCCTACTATGGGATTTGTTCAGTAATGATAATCGAATTATGTTCAGAAAAGGCTTTGTCGTTCGCAGCAAAGATAATCTTGAAAAAATACTTGGGCTTACACTCTTTTATAATGATGACAAAAACACAAATCTTGCAGAAAACATGGAACCCTCCGTTTTTATAAAAAGCAATACTACTAAAGGTTCTCGTCAAATATCGATAACAACGTCGCCAAGAAAAAAAGAAGCATCATCATTATTTTTTGAAGATATTAGCTCGATGCAACAAGAAAGAAATGTTATCCTTAAATTTCACAACAATGAAATTCCTAGTCCATTTACATTCTTTAATTATCTTGATTTTTGTGCATCTCAGTCAAAGGCCATTCAAGATGATATTCTATATGGCAAACTAAAGAATACAGCGCCAATTGAAGCACTTGCTGATCATATTATTGATATTGCAGATACTTCAATTGACGCATGTCTTGGCGCAATTCATCTTGACCATCAGCACAGTATTTCTGTTCTTCACCCAATATACTGCGCCTTTTTATGTATTATCACTGCAAAGAAACTTAATTTACCGAACGACACAATCAAGAGCATTGTTTGCGCAGCATTAACAGCCAATGTTGGCATGTATGAAGTTTTTGATACCTTATTTCATAGAGCTGGCGGATTAAATGACAAAGAAAAGCAGTTGATTCGTAACCACCCAGTCAAAAGCGAAAAAATGCTGAAAAATATAGGTGTCACAGATAAAATCTGGTTAAGAACTATTATTCAACATCATGAGCGTGTTGATGGACGAGGCTATCCAAAAGCCTTAAAGAGCAGCCAAATAAACATAGAATCATTAATATATTCATCCGCAGACACTTACCTAGCTCAAATACTGCCAAGAAAG
>JAOULB010000473.1 GCA_029882235.1 Gammaproteobacteria bacterium
GGGGCCACTAACGATAACAATTCAGATCGCGGGTTATGTGCCGGCAGCTAAAGCCTTAACGCGTTCTGGTGCACAGGTCGGTGATCGAGTTTTTGTCACAGGGAGTATTGGTGATGCCGCAGCAGGTTTGTCTTGTTTAAAACAATCCAGTGAGAAGCAGTCTGAGCTTATTGATCGATTACATCGTCCCGTGCCGAGGGTTGATATTGGTCAGTCTTTACAGGATATTGCCTCTGCATGTATTGATGTGTCTGATGGTTTGGCGGCGGATCTAAAACATATTCTCGTTGCAAGCAAAGTGGGTGCACAAATACAGCTGGAACAATTGCCTGCATCGAGTGCGTTTAAAAACTTTGTCAAAAATATAGATGAACAATATGCCTTGATGCTGGGTGGTGGCGATGATTATGAACTCTGTTTTGCGGCTCCGGAAAATAAAATCAATCAAATTGAATTAATTGCAAAACAATGTCATTGTGAAATTATCCAGATTGGCGAAATTATTGAAACAAAGGAGCTGGCTTTTTATCAAAATGGTGAGCCCTATGAGGGCGACAAAATCGACACGGGCTATATTCACTTTAAGGATTAAGTCAGACTAATACTGCTTATGAGTTCAAAAACAATTATCCCGGCCAAAATGTTACTCAACCCGATTCATTTTCTGAGTCTGGGTTTTGGTAGTGGACTGGTAAAAGTTGCACCGGGTACTTTTGGTACGCTGGCAGCGATTCCTGTTTATTTGTTGTTAGCAAATCTTGATGCTGAATTTTATATTGGCATCACGATTGTTTTATTTATTCTTGGTATTATCTTCTGTAGCTATACTTCAAAAGCCTTAGGTGTGCATGACCATAGTGGTATTGTTTGGGATGAGATCGTTGGTTATCTGATTACAATGACATTGTTGCCCGTTAACTGGGTCACTATCTGCCTGGGTTTTGTGTTGTTTCGCATATTCGACATCTGGAAGCCCTGGCCCATTTGTGTACTGGACAGCTCGGTTCATGGTGGTCTGGGAATTATGCTGGATGATGTTGTTGCGGCGATCTATGCGGCTATGGCAATACAGTTATTACTTCCTGTGATATATTAAAAATCATTAAGACATTAAAGAGGGAATTCCCATGCGCCTTACACTTTTCAGTAGTCTGTTTTTTTTCTCAGCTCTGGTCCAGGCAGGACCAGCAGAAATTGTCGCTGTGGAAATGGAGCAACAATCGGGCACCTGGACTGCGCATGTAACATTAAAGCATGGTGACACTGGTTGGAAACATTATGCTGATGGCTGGCGCATTATTAATATCAAAGGAAAAGTTTTAGGCCATCGTACCTTGCATCATCCGCATGTGAGTGAACAACCCTTTACTCGCAGCCTGTCCAATATAGAAATTCCACCCAAAACTAAAATTGTCTTTGTCGAGGCGCATGACAAAGTACATGGCTGGAATAATAACCGGGTGAAAGTGAACCTGACTCGCCCAAAAGGCGACCGTTACAAAATTCGTAAATAAGGTCTGGTTGAACTGTTATGTTGTTTACGTGTAAA
>JAOULB010000136.1 GCA_029882235.1 Gammaproteobacteria bacterium
GTTAAAGGCACCAGAGTTGATGGTGTTTACGATTCTGATCCAGAAAAAAATAAATCAGCAAAATTATATGAACATTTGGTTTACGATGAAGTCATAAAGAACAAATTGGCTGTCATGGATACAACTGCCATTGTCTTATGCCGAGATAACGATATCCCGATTCGTGTTTTTAACATGAATAAAGCAGGGGCGCTCATGCGCGTTGTCTGCGGAGAAGCAGAGGGCACACTAGTCGATAAGGGTGATTAGTTATGATAAAAGATTTATTAAAAGATGCAGAAACCCGCATGGGCAAGAGCGTTGAATCATTAAAACATGATTTAACAAAAATTCGTACCGGTCGTGCACACCCAAGTCTACTTGAGCATATCACCGTTGAATACTATGGTTCGGAAGTTCCATTAAGTCAGGTTGCCAATATCTCTGTGGCGGATGCAAGAATGCTGAATGTGACGCCATGGGAAAAGCCGATGGTGCCTGTGGTCGAGAAAGCGATCATGAACTCAGACATGGGTTTGAATCCAGCTTCAGCAGGTGAAGTTATTCGCGTCCCACTACCAGCTCTTACAGAAGAGCGACGCAAAGATATGATTAAGCTTGTTCGTAAAGAGGGCGAAAGCACCAAAGTAGCGATTAGAAATATTCGTCGAGATGTTCTGAGCGACATAAAGACGCTTCTTAAAGAAAAAGAGATTACTGAAGATGAAGAAAGGTCATCACAGGACGATGTGCAAAAAATAACGGATAAATATGTTGGCCAGGTGGATGTGGTCTTACAGGAAAAAGAAAAAGATATGATGGAGATTTAACAAATTTTTCCTTTGTGTTGATAGTATAAATCAAGGTAATCGCTTGCATGGCTAAGCCTGACAGTAATCTGGAAAAAATTGATAAATCGACATTGCCTCGGCATGTCGCCATTATTATGGACGGCAATGGACGTTGGGCGGTTAATCGTCACTTGCCTCGTGTGGCAGGGCATAAAAATGGTGTCAATAGTGTCCGCGCAGTTGTCGAGGCTTCTGCGCAGCTCGGCATTGAAGCTTTAACACTTTTTGCCTTCTCAAGTGAAAACTGGCAACGTCCAAAGCAGGAAGTTGAAACTCTGATGGAGTTGTTCGTCACTTCAATTGAAAAAGAAGTCCCACAATTACACAAAAACCAGATTCGTCTCCAATTTATAGGCGATCGCGGCGCATTCAAACCAAAACTGCAAAAGAAAATTAATGAAGCTGAGATGCTTACTCAGGAAAATAAAGGTTTGCGGTTAAATATTGCTGCAAACTATGGCGGCAAATGGGATGTTTTACAGGCAGTTAAGTCCATAGCAGAACGTATAGAAGTGGGCGAGTTAAAAGCGGAGCAGATCACTACAGATATGATAAATGATTATATCTGTTTAAATGAATTGCCAGAACTTGATTTGTTTATCCGTACTGGCGGCGAACAACGTGTCAGTAATTTTCTGATCTGGCAACTGGCTTATGCAGAATTATATTTTACCGATTTACTCTGGCCTGATTTTGATACACAGGCTTATACCAATGCCTTAGAGTCTTATGCAGGGAGACAACGACGTTTTGGCCTGACCGGAGAGCAGGCGGTAAAACAGAATAATGCTTAAACAACGTATCATTACCGCGCTTGTTCTTATCCCGGTTGTTATTGCCGGGATATTTCTATTATCGCCTCCTCAGTTTGCGCTCTTTGCAGGTCTGGTGTTTGTTGCCTCATCATGGGAATGGAGTAATTTATCCGGACTTCATGCAAAACCGTATAAAATGACCTACGCCGTAATACTCGCAGCGCTCATGTTGATTCTTTTCAATTTGACGCAAAATAATTCATTTATTATTCCATACATCTTCTATGTGACTGCATGTTTGTGGGTGGGTGTGCTTTTCTGGTTGATGCTATACGAAAAAGGCAAAGCGAGAAAGAATTCAGGTCTGATCCTTAATCTGCTTATAGGCATAATTGTACTCTGTGTTCCATTCCTTGGTTTTATTGTTCTTAAAAATTCCATAACGAATGCTGCCGAGATGATTTTATATCTTATCGTGCTGGTCTGGGTTGCAGATAGCGCGGCCTATTTTTCTGGCCGCAAGTGGGGGCGCCATAAGTTGGCCCCGGCCGTGAGTCCTGGGAAATCCATTGAAGGTGTGATTGGTGCATTAGTTGGAACAGGTTTAACGGCCTATCTGGTAGGCTCCTATTTTAACTATGATGGCTCCCAATTTGTTTTATTCATAACGATTTCGTTAATAAGTGTTGTTTTCTCTGTTGCGGGCGATTTATTTGAAAGTATGTTGAAACGCCAAACAGGAATTAAAGACAGTGGTTCATTATTGCCTGGGCATGGTGGTCTACTTGATCGTATTGATAGCCTCACTGCGGCTGTACCGGTGTATGTTACTGGACTATACCTCACTGGTTTCATGTCATGAAAAGTGTGACGATTCTTGGTGCAACAGGTTCAATTGGTGTTAGCACCCTTGATGTGCTTGCTCTTCATATTGATCAATACCGCGTTTTTGCCTTAACAGCAAATACTCAGGTTGAAAGACTATTCGATCAATGTACGAAGTTCCAACCAGATTACGCAGTTATGTTCAATGAAACAGCGGCTGAACAACTAGCAGACAAAATAAGTACCGCAGGTTTGTCAACACAAGTGTTATCCGGGGAAGATGGATTAACCAAAGTTGCCGCGCATGAAGATACGGATATTGTTATGGCAGCAATCGTTGGTGCTGCAGGTTTGTTACCAACACTTGCAGCAGTTAAAAAAGGCAAACGTATCTTGCTCGCTAATAAGGAAGCCTTAGTCATGTCGGGCCAGATATTTATGGATGAAGTCAATAAGCACGGCGCAGAGTTATTACCCGTTGATAGTGAACATAATGCTATTTTTCAAAGTATGGCGGGCTCACTAACAGGTGGGCTTAATAATCGCGGGATAAGAAAAATATTATTAACGGCATCTGGAGGTCCTTTTCGTCAGACGCCAATCGATGAGCTGAAACACGTAACGCCTGAACAGGCCTGTGCACATCCGAACTGGGATATGGGTAAAAAAATCTCAGTTGATTCAGCAAGCATGATGAACAAAGGACTTGAGGTTATCGAGGCAAGTTGGTTGTTTGATGCCAGGCCAGAACAAATAGAAGTCGTTATGCACCCGCAAAGCATAATTCATTCAATGGTCGAGTATGTGGACGGCTCTACGATTGCACAACTGGGTCAGCCTGATATGCGAACACCGATTGCGAATGCGTTGGCCTGGCCAGAACGAATTGATGCGGGTGTGAGTGGGTTGGATATGTTTGCTGTGGGCCAACTTGAATTTGAACAACCAGACATGAATCGTTTTCCCTGCTTAAGACTTGCGTATGAAGCCATTGAAGCTGGCGGGACCATGAGTGCAACTTTAAATGCTGCGAATGAAGTGGCCGTTGAGGCATTTCTGAATGGAAAAATTGGATTTATGTCTATTCCTTATATTATTGAATCCGTGATGCAATCGGTTTCAGTAAAACCAGCAACATCGTTAGAAAATATACTGGCCGCAGACACTGAAGCACGCGACGCTGCTGAGAGTCTGCTTATCGAGATGTTAAACAAAACGGATAAAATGGCAAATTAATGTTTGATATAGTTAATTCACTTCTAGCCTTCATTGTTGCCATCAGTATCCTGGTTGCGATCCACGAGTTTGGTCATTTCTGGGTGGCGAAATTATGTGGTGTTAAAGTATTACGTTATTCCATTGGTTTTGGGAAACCCTTGTGGAAAAAATCCTTTGGTTCAGATAGCACTGAATATGTGGTAGGCGCTTTACCATTCGGTGGTTATGTGAAAATGCTGGACGAGCGTGAAGGAAATGTTTCTCCAGATGAGTTAGACAGGGCATTTAACCGACAGTCAGTGAGTAAACGATTTGCAATTGTGTTTGCAGGCCCCTTATTCAATTTTATTTTTGCATTTGTGGCCTACTGGTTAATGCTTGGGGTCGGAGTAACAGGTTTAAAGCCAGTAATTGGGAATATCGAGCAAGATTCGATTCTTGCCCAGGCAGGCATACAAAAAGATGATGAAATCGTTTCTATCAATAATCAGGCTACGCCGATATGGGATATTGCGATAAAAGAGATCATCACCTCGGCAATCAATAAAGAACAGATTGAAATTGTGACCCGTTATAAAGATGGGGTTGATAAAAAAAGTGTTATTGATTTCAAAACCATAACAGCTGCAGATGAACCTGATGAGTTAGTAAAAGCAATCGGTCTTAAGCCCTGGCGACCAGCTGTTTCGGCACAGGTTGGTCAGGTTGTTGAAGGATCACCTGCGGATCATGGCGGACTCAAAACAGGGGATATGATCACCAGAATTGATTCAACAGATATACGAGACTGGTATGATCTGGTCGACTATGTGAGTGCGCGACCAAATACCAGACTGAACATACAAATAGAACGTGAAGGCCAGTTAATCGAATTTGCGGTTACCCCTGAAGAAACAGCGAGAAATGGCAAAAAAATCGGTCGAATGGGAATAGGACCGAAAAGTTTTGCAAAAATACCGGAAGAAATGAAAACGTCATATCGCTATTCATTGATCGAAGGCATGCCCGAAGCGGTTGCGATGGTCTGGAAAAATTCTGTACTGACATTAAAAATGATTGGCAAGCTTATTATGGGGGAGATTTCCTTAAAGAATTTGAGCGGCCCAATTAATATTGCTGTTTACGCGGGATATTCCGCAAGTGCTGGATTTTCACGGTTTCTCGATTTTCTTGCGATTGTGAGTATTAGTCTTGGTGTGATCAATCTTTTGCCGATCCCAATCCTTGATGGTGGGCACCTGTTTTTTTATATAGTAGAAATTATTAGAAGAAAACCATTGTCGGAAGTACATGAGGCTTTGGCGCAACGTTTAGGTGTAGCAATTCTTATGTTAATGATGAGTGTCGCAATCATTAATGATATTGCGAGGTTGGTGGGGTATTAGAACTTGTTGTTAAAAATACGTTATATATTAGTTGTTGTGTTGTTTTCTGGCCTGGTAGGGACAGGTTATGGCTTCGATACATTTAAAATAAAAGATATAAAGCTAGAAGGTCTGCAAAGAATTTCTGTGGGTACCGTCTTTAATTATTTACCCGTTAAAGTTGGTGACAAGATGACAACCGAATTGTCTGCTAAAACAATTCGTTCTCTCTATAAAACCGGGTTCTTTAAAGATGTCAGGCTGGAAAATGAAAATGGCATCATGGTTATATTTCTTGCCGAGAAACCCGCAATAGCAAATATTGAACTTGAAGGGAATTCTGAGATACCCACTGATCAACTGAAAGATGCGCTCAAACAGATTGGGCTTTACGAAGGACGTGTGTTTGATCGCTCAATTCTCGAAACGATTAAAATTGAACTGCAGCGGCAATATTATGCGCTGGGAAAGTACGGCGTTAAAATTACAACTACCGTTAAACCATTAAAGCGAAATCGAATTGATGTCAGTATTGAAATTGCCGAAGGTGAGAAGGCTGAAGTCTATGCTTTAAATATAGTCGGTAGTAAAGCATATTCAGTAGAGTATTTGCGCAAAAAACTTGAGCTCGGCGAACCAGGAATCTTTGGACATCGAAATGATTATTCGAAGCAGGCTCTGGCGGCTGATATTGAGTCAATTAAATCCTACTATATGGATCGAGGCTATATCAATTTTTCCATTGATTCTACCCAGGTATCAATAACGCCAAACAAACAGGATGTATACATCACCTTAAATATTACTGAAGGTGAACAGTACTCAGTTAAAAAGATCAAGTTGGCCGGTAATCTTATCTTTCCTGACCATGAAATATATTCTTTATTAAAGATTAATGAGGGCGATGTTTTTTCCAGAAAAAATGTCAGTCAGAGTCGAGCTCAAATCGTTGATCGACTGGCTGAAGAAGGTTATGCCTTTGCCAATGTCAATCTTGTGCCGGATATTGATAAGGCGTCCAGGACTGTTGATTTAACCGTTTTTGTCGACCCAGGACGACGTGTTTATGTTCGTCGAATGAATGTTATCGGTAACACAAAAACTCAGGATCAGGTCGTTCGACGTGAGTTTAGACAGTTTGAAGGAAGTAAGCTGTCGACAAAACTG
>JAOULB010000137.1 GCA_029882235.1 Gammaproteobacteria bacterium
TACAAAAGAAGGACGAGATATTTTAAAGAACCAGGTAGAAGCAGGGCGTGATTTCTCAGGTTCAGGGAATTCTTCACAGACACATACCCTGAATGCAAAAATTACAGTGATTGTTGCTGAAGTGTTACCGAATAGAAATATGCTTGTAAAAGGCCAGAAGTTACTGACCTTGAACCAGGCAAGTGAATATATTCGCTTTTCAGGCATTGTACGTCCAGAGGATATTCGTCCAGATAATACCGTTCTCTCAAGCCGGGTGGCAGATGCGAACATAATTTATGGTGATAGCGGTGTTATATCATCAGCAAACACAATGGGGCCACTGGGTAAATTCTTCCAGAGTAAGGCATATCCATTTTAATCGCGGGTCAACTCGAAATGTATAGACATAAAAATAACTTAAAAAAAGCGATAATTGCCGTCATGGGTATTGTGCTTTCAGTACCTGTGTATGCAGAACGGATCAAAGATATAGCAAAAGTCGCAGGGGTGAGGGATAACCAACTGGTAGGCTACGGCCTAGTTGTTGGTTTAAATGGAACAGGTGATGGAGGTGCAGTATTTACCTCTCAAAGCCTGAAAAGTATGTTGAACAGGTTAGGTGTTATTCTGCCAACGGATATTAATCTGCAGTCAAAAAATGTTGCTGCCGTGACAATACATGCTGACCTTCCCGCCTTTTCTAAACCCGGTCAGACACTGGATATTACTGTGTCCTCGATTGGCGATGCCAAAAGTCTACGCGGAGGCAGCCTGTTAATGACACCCTTAAAAGGTGTTGATGGAATAGTCTATGCCATCGCGCAGGGTAATATTATTGTGAGTGGCTTTGGTGTGGAAGGTGGCGATGGTTCACGTATCAGTGTGAATGTTCCGAGTGTTGGTCGAATTCCTAATGGTGCAACTGTCGAACGTGCAGTTGAAACACCTTTTGGAAAAGCTAATGAATTAACTTTGAATTTACGTCAACCCGATTTTACAACATCAAATGTTGTTGCACGTGCAGTGAATGAATCAATTGGTCCTGGTACAGCGTATTCGGTTGATGCGGGTTCGATTAATGTTAATGCACCAAGAGATTTAGCCCAACGTGTCGCATTTATCTCCATGCTTGAAAATATAGAAGTCAGTCCAGGCGAGGCCTCAGCGCGAGTTATTGTGAATTCACGCACCGGCACAGTTGTCATTGGGCGACATGTCCGAGTTAATCCAGCTGCTGTCGCGCATGGTAGTTTGACGGTAACGATTACACGAAACACTGAAGTCAATCGTCCAGGTCCTGGTCAGGCGGGTGAAACAGTTGTTGTGCCTCAGACGGATATCAATGTGAAGGAAGAAAATAATCGCATGTTCAAATTTGATCCTGGCGTCACTCTGGATGAGATTGTCCGCGCGGTCAATCAGGTCGGCGCCGCTCCCGGTGATCTTGTTGCCATTCTCGAAGCCTTAAAAGAGGCGGGTGCTTTACGTGCAGAGTTAATTGTTATCTAACGCATACATAAACTGGCCTGATTCTTGCCTTATCTACTGATAATGATCAAGGGTAAATACTAAATATGCAAGCTCAACCTACAGCATACACCTATACCGATATTTCAGGGCTTAATGACCTGAAAAGAGCGGCAAGATTAGACCAGAAAGGTGCCTTGCTTGATGTTGCTCGTCAGTTTGAAAGTATGTTTATGAAAATGATGCTAAAGAGCATGCGTGATGCCAGTTTTGGTGATCCCATTTTCGATAATAACCAGAGTATGTTTTATCGCGATATGTTTGATAATCAGCTCGCACTGTCATTGTCAAAAGGTAAAGGCATGGGGCTGGCGGAACTACTTGCCCGGCAACTCGGCCAACAATTGCCGGATCAACAGAAACAGGATGAAGTGACAGCAGTAAAAAATACCAAAGATATTGTTAGTCTTGTAAATCGCTTGCGCACATCTGCACCAACAAACTCCTCACCTGAGGGTGTGCCGGAAGTAAAGATTAAAGAGACGAGAACAGGCACGCCGATAAAAACGAATCAATTAGAAGAGCAACACAAGGATCTCAGCAGAGCCGAGAAATTTGTGCAAAAACTCTGGCCCATTGCGGAGCGTGCGGCAGAAGAATTAAATACCCAGCCAGAAGTATTGATAGCTCAGGCGGCACTGGAAACAGGTTGGGGAAAGTATGTTAATAAAGATGAACAAGGTAAGAACAGTTTTAACCTGTTTAATATCAAGGCAGGAAAAAACTGGGATGGAAATTATATAGAAAAAAATACAGTCGAGTTTAAATATGGGAAGCCAGTAACGGAAAACGCTCGATTTCGTGCCTATGACTCATATGAAGATAGTTTTAAAGACTATGTTAGCTTCCTTAAATCGAATAAACGTTATGCGTCAGCTTTGCAAGTCGCAGAAATTCCATCGACCTATATTCGACGCTTGCATCAGGCTGGTTATGCGACTGATCCTGCCTATGCAGATAAAATACTAAATATCATGCAGCGAGAAGAAAAGTTGTTTGATAAATACAGCACGATTCATACGACGGCACAAAATGATGTTTAATTATCAAAGGAGGCTTATCTAATGGGTGGCGGCGGTGACATGCTGGGCATCAGCGTATCGGGCGTTTCAGCTGCGCAGCGTGCGTTGGGCACAACAGGGCATAATATTGCAAACGCCAACACAGAAGGATATTCACGCCAAAGAATTACAATGGAAGCCAGACCGCCTTCTACTTCTGGGGCTGGTGGTATAGGCAATGGTGTTGTTGTAAACGATGTACATCGTATTTATGATGATTTTATCACCAGTCAGGTGCGGAGCATTACCTCATTATCAAACTCTATGGAGTTTAATCACGATTATACCGTGCAAGTCGACAATATGCTGGCGGATGCAAAAGCCGGACTGGCACCGACAATTCAGGATTTTTTTAGTGCTGTCAATGGTGTGGTCAACAATCCATCCTCTACATCATCACGACAGGTTATGTTGGGTGCGGCACGGTCATTAACCGATCGTTTTCAATACCTTGATGAACGTTTTGAAGTGATACGCACGGCTGCAAATAAAAATATGAAAACATTGGTTGTCGAAATCAATGAAATAGCAGAGTCAATAGCACAAACAAATCGCCGTATTGTTACAGCAAGCGAAATTGGCGGAAATCCACCCAATGATCTTCTCGACCAGCGTGACAAACTCTTGCAAGATTTGTCTGAAAAGGTCGGCATCCGTGTTTCCTATCAAGAAGATGGGACAATGAATGTATATGTCGGTAATGGCCAGCTGCTGGTGGTTGGACAACGTGCAGCAAGATTAGATGTTGAAGGTACCCCTGCAGATCCAAGACAGATGGATATAATGTATCTGGGGCCAGACAGTAAAACGGTTATAACTCGATTTACTTCGGGTGGTAAATTGGGTGGTTTGCTTGATTTTCAAAAGAGTATTCTTGACCGAGCGCAAAATGAACTGGGACGAATTGCAATAGGCATCAGTAAAGCATTCAATGATCAACATAAGTTGGGTATGGATGTTCATAGCGAATTAGGCGGGAGCTTCTTTACTGAGACAGAAAAATTATCACCACAGGTATTGCCAAATAAGAAAAACAAAGGTGAGGCTGTTGTTTCTGCGCAAATTACAAAAATTGATAATCTAACTGCCAGTGAGTATGAGCTTTCCTACTTTGATGGAAATTATCGGCTGCTAAGGCGTGATAATAATAAATTAATTGCAGAATTTGATTCATTTCCTCAGGACTTTTCTGACGAAGGATTCAGTTTAGATATCAAAAATGGACCGCCTGAGAATCTTGATACATTTATTATTCGACCTACTCGATTAGGTGCCAAGCGGATTGGTGTGAAAATTGATGATGTAAATAAAATTGCAGCATCTTCCCCTGTTCGAGTCGAGGCATCAATTGACAATATTGGTTCCGGTAAAATCAAAATGGGTGAGGTGCTCGACACCTCTACACCTTCATTTACCTTAAATAAAGGAACTATGACTCCACCATTTGCGATACGTTTCGTTGATTCGGAGCATTTTGAAATACTTGATAATACAGGCATGCCAATTCCAATTACAAAACTGGCATTACCTGAGGAATCAAAATTACTTAAAAGCAAAGATGGTCGGGAGCTATACGATGATGACCATGAATATAAACACGAAGATGATGATACGTCGGTACCTGGAGTAGAAACTCGCATAAAATATGACTCTGAAAATGGGATTAACATATTTCCAACGCCTGATGGATTAGATCCTGGGTTCAGAGTTGTCATGACAGGGGAACCTGTGGCAGGTGATACCTTCAGGGTTGAATACAATGAAGACGGTACAACAGATAACCAGAATGCTGTCGCACTTTCTATGTTGCAGGAAAAAGCGGTATTAGAAAATGGTACATCCAGTTTTTCAGATGTATACGCAGATTTGATTACCCGAATTGGTACCAAAACACATGAACTGGAAATAAATAAAAAAGCACAAAAATTATTATTACAGCATGTCGTTGATAAACGTGAATCCATTTCGGGTGTTAATATGGATGAAGAGGCCGCAAACCTGGTCAGGTATCAGAAGCTTTTCCAGGCAAATGCCCAGATTATTGCCGTATCACAAAAAATGCTTGATGTCCTCATGGCTGCATTCAGGTAAACATCATGCGTGTTTCAACTAATCAGATACAGATGGGTGCTATCAATGCGATGCTTGACCAACAGGAAGGTCTGTCACGCGTACAGAAACAGGTCGCTACAGGTAAGCGCGTGCTTGCGCCGGCTGATGATCCCGTTGCGGCGGCCCAAACTATCAATTTGCGTGACTCACTAGGAAGAACTGAGCAGCTACAAAGAAATATTAATCATGCCAGAGGTCGGCTAACTCTAGAAGAAGGTGTGCTTGATGGGGTGACAAAAATTCTTCAGCGTGTTCGAGAATTATCAGTGATGGGAAATAATGCATCACAAACCAACGATACACGCGGTTATATCGCCGAAGAAATTCTGCAGCTCAATGATGAGTTGGTCGGTTTGGCCAATACTATGGACTCTGATGGTGAATTTTTATTCGCAGGCTCAAAAGGACGATTTAAACCATTTTCCAGAAATGATGAAGGCGATTATCTGTACTATGGTGATGATACGCAGCGATTTGTTCGTGTTGGGCCACGTCGTCAAATTGCAATTAATGATACAGGTACACAAGTCTTCAGAAAGATACGTGAAGGCAATGGCACCTTCATTGTGACAGAAAGTAAAAATAATACCGGTTCTGGCGTGCTTGATCAGGGTTCATCCAAAGGACACTACGATTTTGGTGTGTATGCCATGATCATGGATAAATCGAACTCTGTTGATCCAAATGCGCCACTAACTTATAAAATTATTGATGAAAATGGCAAAGTAATAGTACCAAGCACAAAATTCGCCGAAGGTAATGCAATTACCTTTGAGGGCGTACAGATGTTCATTCTTGGTGAACCCGAGCCCGGTGATTATTTTGTCATTCGGCCCAGTCAGCATCAGGATGTATTTACCACCCTGCAGAAACTTGCTGAGTCATTAAAAGATCCGCGTAATACTGCAGCAGATCATGCCTTTCTGCATAATGATGTGAACCGAGCACTGGCCTCGATTGATACAGCCCTAGGAAATATACTTGATGTACGTGCAAGTATTGGTACTCGCCTGAATGCCCTGGAAAGTCAGAGAAGCATTAATGAGGCATTTGGTATTCAACTTAAAGAGTTAATTTCTAATATTGAAGATCTGGACTTTGGGCAGGCGGTAAGTGAGCTGAATGGACGTAAGGTCGGTCTTGAGGCTTCACAAAAAGCCTTTGTAAAAGTACAGGACATCTCACTGTTCAACCATCTCTACTAAGTTTGCTACCTAATTTTTAACCCAATCTCTTCGTCAATTTACATCTGGCATTCAAGTTATCTATTTATATATAGTAAAAAGCCATTTTACTTAGGTATTTTGTTATTTCTTTGGTCTACACTTGCCAGTTTCAAGTAACCAAAAAATACTATCAATAAAAACAATAACTTATAATCTCTGCAGGCGGCATTAATTTTCCTCTAGCCCTCTAAAGTTCCCTAAGCCCGGAACGCTAATGTTTTCGGGAGCGGTGAATATGTCCATACAGGA
>JAOULB010000138.1 GCA_029882235.1 Gammaproteobacteria bacterium
CAACCGTATTAAGCCGCTGATCAACAATTCCGTATCATCGAATAAAGAAATTCCAAAAGAACTTGATAAGGGTAATTCACAGTTAATACAGCAGATCTATTTGTTACATGAATTACTGCTGGTGTTACTGGAAAATATTAATTTTCCTTCAGCTGCAACGGAGGAAATTAAAAAGATATCGGATGCACTAAACGCGGCGACAGATGAAACGCTTATCTGGCAGTTGATTTCGGGAATGACCGCACTGGCACAGATGTTAGACGATGTCTTCAGCAGCGTTAAACGTGATCAGCAAAAAGTAGAGCTGTATTTAAAACAGGTGAACATTGACTTACAGGATCTGGATGAAGGAATAACAGAATCCACACAGCTTCAGTCGGAGAAAATTCAAAAAGAAAACTCAATCAACAGCCAGATAGAAACACAAATCGATGAAATGGAAAATCTGGTTGCTGATCTAAGTGGTGATGATCAAATTAAACAGGGCGTTAAAGACGCAGTGAGTGCAATGCGTAGCCAAATGGAAATGTTTAAATCCACATCGACAGAATATGAACAACAAACGACAGACATGCTGGATCGATTGCACCGACAAATCAGTTTTATGGAAACGCAGTATGAAGAATTAAAAAAACAGGTTTCAGAAAATAAGGAACCAAGTCTGTCAGACCCCGTCACGGGAATACGCAATCGTCTGGCCTATGATGAGGCAATCTATCTGGAGCTTGAACGATTTAAACGCTATGGGCGACCCTTTACCGTGTTGATGTTTGATCTGGACCACTTCAAACAACTTAATAATGAGATCAATTTGCCCGGTGTGGGCGATCAGATTTTACATTCTATCGCCACAACTATGGCAGCAAATATTCGCAGCGTGGATTTTCTTGCACGTTATGACGATGATGAGTTTGTCATCATCTTGCCCGAGTTAGGTCGTGAAGATGGTAAAAGACTCGGCGCTAAAATCTGTAAAGCAATAGCGGATAAGAGTTTTAGCTTTGGCCGACGATCGGTCAGCCTGACCATGTCTGGTGGCGTGGCCACGATTAAAAACGGCGACAATATCGAAAGCCTGGTCAAAAGAGTGGATACCGCCTTGTGTGTCGCCAAGGAAAAAGGCCGTAACCGATGTGAAGCCGATTAAATTAAAAGGCATAGACTAAATACTTTTATCTCCAATCCCTACAAAATAACTAAACCCTTCCCTCATTTCCGGTGTCAATTTAAGAAACTGGAACAAAATTGGGGAAGGCACATGTTTAACAACACAGTAATCAGATTAATTCGTCAGGCCACTATATATATAGTGGCCTTCATGCTTATGGCCTGCAGTGAAGGGGGTGGAGGCTATCCCGTGATTACGCTCAATGGTCCAAATCCACAGAGTTATGCCCAGCATCAAACCTATATTGATCCGGGCGCCAGTGCTGTCGATGAAATAGATGGTGATATAGCCGTCGAGATAAGTGGTAGTGTCGATACTAGCACCGAAGGGAGTTACATCCTCACCTATTCGGCTACGGATGCCGAAGACAATACAGTTACTGTTGAAAGAACCGTCATTGTTGAATATAAACCCTTCGTTACGACCTGGAAAACAGATAACCCAGGTTCAACAGATGCGAATACGATCAAGATTAGCACTAACATTGATATGTCAGCTAAGGCTGCTTACAGTTACACAGTTGATTGGGGTGATGGTCAGCAGGATGTGTTAGTTCCAGGTAATATTGAACACACCTATTCGACACCGGGAACATATACTGTTTCTATATCTGGTGATTTTCCTGCAATTCAATTTGGAAAGGATGATGATAATCAAAAGCTGATAAGTGTTGAACAATGGGGTTCTATAGGCTGGCAGACTATGAGAGGCGCATTTAGTGGTTGTGATTCTTTGCAGCTGAATGCGGCTGATATCCCTATCCTAAACCAGGTGACAGATATGGCGAATATGTTTTCAGCGGCAGCAAATTTTAATCAGGATATCTCTAACTGGGATGTATCAAATGTTACAGATATGAGTCTCATGTTTTATGGGGCAAGTCGTTTTAATCAGGATATCTCTGGCTGGGATGTATCGAATGTCACAAAGATGATAAATATGTTTGTGAAAGCAGCAAATTTTGATCAGAACTTATCAAGCTGGGATATCTCCTCAGTAACTGATATGACGGGCATGTTTTTTACTGTTGGCCTTTCAGTCGCCAACTATGACGCCCTACTTATCGGATGGGCTGATGGGATACCTGCCTCCCCACAAAATGCTGTTGTCTTTGGCGGTGGTGGCAGCCAATATACTTTGGGTGGGGCTGCTGAAGCTGCACGCACTACTTTAATTAATACCTATGGCTGGTCAATTACCGATGGTGGCGGTATATAAGTAACAAAAAATATTGCTTATAAATTTTGATCAAAATAAAAGAGCATAAGCTGTTAGGTTTATGCTCTTTTTAATAAAACTATAGTTAATCCCTATTTACCACTGCAGGTAAAACAGACACATCCTTCTTTTCAGCCAACACAAAAAAACAGCGTAACGCAGTTTGTTCTGTGTCTTTTGCGTAACTTAATTGTAATAAAAAGTAGCGCAGTAAAATATTTTATTAAGTTTTAAACCGCAGACAGAATCTCGGTGTCATTGTTAAAACATTTACCCGGATAAATGGTTAAACAAGGGAGAGATTTAAAATGCAACAACTAAACTGGATAAACCATATACGAAAAAATGCGTTTGCTTTTTTTGTTATCACAGTATTAAGTGCCTGTGGTGGGGGTGGCGGCGCAGGGGGTGGCGGTAATAATCGCAATGATTTAGTCAACGATACTACGCCCCCTGTTATCACTCTGAGTGGTGCGAGTGTCTATGAGCAATCACAAAATCGACCATATATTGAATCGGGGGCATTGGCCACGGATGAGGTGGATGGTGATCTTGAAGTTAGCATCACAGGTACAGTCGATACGGCAACCGAAGGTGTTTATACACTCACTTATAGCGCCACTGATCAGGCAGGTAATACAGCGTCAGTCGATCGCACGGTAAATGTCGTCTTCCAACCGTTCATTACGACATGGAAAACAAACAATGCGGGTACAAGCAATATCAACCAAATAAAAATTGGTACACAACCCGGTTTGGCATATGACTACACCGTCGACTGGGGCGATGGCCAGATCACAGAGAACCACAGCGGTGATTTCACCCACACCTATGCAACGCCAGGTATTTATACGGTCAGGATCAGTGGTGCATTTCCCGGAATCTATTTCGACCTCTCAGGGTATGACAGTGAAAAGCTTCTGTCGATTGAGCAATGGGGATCACAGCAATGGCAAAGTATGCATCAGGCCTTTGTCGGTTGTATCAATATGGTGGGAAATGCCGTCGATACACCATTGTTAGCGCAGGTCACAGATATGAGCTCGATGTTTCGTGGTGCGAGTAGTTTTAATCAGGACATTAATAACTGGAATGTTTTGTCTATCACCAATATGTCACGAATGTTTGAAGGCGCAAGCATATTTAATCAGCCGCTCACGAGCTGGAATGTCGCCTCGGTGACCGATATGAGCAGGATGTTTCTGGGAGCAGTTAGTTTTGACCAGCCTATTGGCAACTGGACTGTTACTAATGTTGTGAATATGGGCCAAATGTTTACTAATGCAAGTGTATTTAATCAAGCACTGGCAGGATGGGATGTCTCCTCCGTAACAAATATGAGTAGTATGTTTAGTGGCGCAAGCCTGTTTAACCAGCCTATTGGCAACTGGACTGTTACTAATGTTGTGAATATGAACGGTATGTTTAATAACGCGGTTGTGTTTAATCAGCCGATTGGAGACTGGGTTGTTGCCAAGGTTACATCGATGCGCTTCATGTTTTCGAATGCAACCAGCTTTAATCAACCGATAGGTGGCTGGACGGTTTCAGCTGTAAGAGACATGGATTATATGTTCAGTGGTGCAAGCATCTTCAATGCGCCATTAAATAACTGGGATGTCTCGGCTGTAGTGAGTATGGACTATGTGTTTAGTGATGCAAGTATATTTAATCAACCATTAAACAACTGGGATGTATCAGCAGTGAGAAGTATGGATGGAATGTTTCAAAATGCGGTGGCTTTTGATCAGAATTTAGGTGGTTGGGATATTTCTTCGGTTAGCAGTATGTTTTCTATGTTCTTCGGAGCCAAGTTATCCACATCAAATTACGACTCTTTGTTAATCGGTTGGGCTGCTTTGCCAGGTTTACGAGGTAATGTGGTATTTCATGCAGGAGATAGCCAATACACAGGCGGTGGTGATGCACAAGCAGCAAGAAACATCCTAACCAATATACCATATAATTGGTTTATATCTGATGGAGGTTCCTTGTAAGGGGTTTCTTTGTGTATGGTCAGGGCCATGGCAGCAATTAGTATGAAATATAGTAAATTAAAAAGGGCATAAACCTTTTGGTTTATGCCCGTTTTTAAAAGTTTAATAGCAGTTACTTGCTCTTACAGATTTTAAGTTGAGAGTGATGAACGACTTTCATCTGCTTACGACGCTTGCCTGATTTTTTGTACATACGTATATCGTACATACTGTCGGCATAATTGATATCAAACTCATACTTTTGACCATTCACGGCTTTTAATACGGTGCCTTCTTCAATGGTAAACTTGCCTTTAAGCAAACTGTCTTTTGATATAACGAAAACAAGATAGTTCAATTGTCCAGGTTTAACACTGACGTGGTTAATGCCCTGCTTTAACTCCAGACCACCTTCGTAATAGAACAGGCACTTCTCGTCCATTCTGTTAACACCTAAAAGCACATCATAGCCTTCCGGTGTTTTCACATTGACGGTGATATTCTGTACACCTGTATACTCGTACTTCCCTCCGCGGAGGGAAGAACAAGCCGTTAAGGCGAGCATGGATGTGATCAGAATAAAGTATTTAAGTTTATTCATCATGAATTACATCCCATCCAGTTTTGGACAACCCATATTGGTGCCTTTAGCCCAGTGCTTCACAGCGTTTGGCGTGTGATTGTAGTGATCTTTTACTGTATAGACAGTGATTTTTGTTTTCTTTTTACCGGCAGGCTCAAAATCAATCACATTGGAATAGAAGCCATCTTTGGGTGGTGGTTTACCACCAAGGTGTATGGCGTTATCAATACGCATTTGCATGGTCAATACCATTTTCTTTGAATTGCCCTTAGTCTTAGGCATGTAGTAAGTATGATAGTCCTGACAGTTTGTCGAAAAACCATGCTTCGTACAGTTCGTCCGGGTGAATTTTTTACGTAGGCACTGTTGGGCTTTCTTTTTGACTACATTCGTGACCTTGTTAAAGGGGCGATTCACCACATAAGAGTAATGGCTCATTTTTCCAGGCATAGACTTAACCTGTTTGCGGTATTCATCCGGGTTTTGAGCAAGTGGTGGAAAGGAGCAGCCGGCAAAAAACACCAGTGCTGCGAATAAAGCAGATATTCTTATTAACATGACGGTCTCCATTATTTATTCGATAGCACACTTCGATTAAGTGACTATCGGACATGGAGAACTGATCTTTAAAAAATAGCTGGAAAATCCGAATGAAAACACATGTAGATTACAGGTAATCGTTAAATCTAATCAGTTCAGATGAGAACTATGGAGTTAAGGAGATAGTGATACAGAATATATTATAGCGCTTGATTAAGATGTTGTTTTCATGTGGTTATTTGGGTGATAATGAATTTTGTTGATGGGAACTAACAAGCCAACGCAATAAATTTGGAGGCTTCAGGCTTTTTATATAATTAGGAGTATTAATTTCATGAAGAATTTTCTATGTGTTTTCATATTGGGGTTCATTGTTACTACTAAGCCTGTACAGGCTGGGAGCTGGTTTGTTGGAGCGTCAACTCTATTAGTTGAGACAGATACTGGAATTACTCATATTTTAGGTAACGCCACTATTGAGGAAGAAAGCGCCGGATATAAAGTATTTTTTGGCTGGGAAATTATTGATAATCTTTCAATTGAGGGGTTTTATGCTGATTATGGTGATTTTGTGCTTACAGGTAACAGAGGAGCCATAGTTTTGATCGGCGGAGATTATTATTCATTTAACGCTAATAATGTAAAAAGTACTACATCAACTACAGG
>JAOULB010000139.1 GCA_029882235.1 Gammaproteobacteria bacterium
GATCAAACAGGCAAGGTTCAGGAATATAATCCCGTCGCCATCGACTTGCTTGGAGAACCCTTGCATGGAGAAACCTGGTCTGAGGTTATCAATCGTGCATTCAATCCAAAACACGATGATGGTCATGATGTTTCTCTGGTTGATGGCCGCCGAGTCAATATCTCAACATGTCCACTTGGTACCGAGCCCGGTCAGATATTACTGATTACTGATGTCTCAGAAGTTCGAAAACTACAGGATCGTTTAAATCAGCATCAGCGCCTTGCCGCAATGGGGGAAATGGCGGCTTCTCTCGCGCACCAGATACGTACACCTTTATCATCAGCGATATTGTATGCATCAAATCTTAAGCGTCAGTCTATTTCAGCAGAACAATACAACTCCAGTAGTGAAAAAATCATTGATCGCCTACGGCATCTTGAACACATTGTGACTGACATGCTGTTGTATTCGAGAGGTGGTTCACTAGGTGGAGACCATTTTGGAATTGCTGATTTGCTTGAGGAATTAACAAATGCCGTTGAAAGTCAGATAACACTGAGTGGTTCGTCACTAAACGTTAGTGATAAGACGGATAACACTAAAATCACAGGAAACCGACAAATGTTATTAAGTGCATTAATTAATCTGATTGTTAACGCAATACAGATAAAAGGTCAGGAAGTGGAAATATCAATTAATGTTGAACGAAAGGGCAATAATTTAATTATTCTGGTTGACGATAATGGTCCTGGGTTTTCTGAAGAGGCAAAAAAATATGCCTTTCAACCATTTTTTACCACACGCAATGAAGGCACTGGGCTGGGGCTAGCTGTTGTTGAAGCCATTATATCAGCGCATAAAGGTGATGTGACATTGGACTCTAATCCAGGTGAAGGGAGTCGTTTTATTTTACAACTACCCATTCTGGAACAGGAGAACATTGTAAGTGATATGGACACGAATGAATTAAAGTCAGGCGCCTGTGCCTGAATGTATGAACTATATTTGAGGTGATTATGAATACTGCAAGCATATTAATTGTCGAAGATGATCAGGAATTAATGGACGCACTGGTTGAAACATTAGAACTCGCTGGTTATCAGGTATTGACGGCTATGAATGGACATCAGGCCATGTCGCAATTGGTGGAAAACTCAGTTGATCTTGTGATTAGTGATATCCAGATGCCGCAGATGGATGGTCAGCAGTTACTAAAACAAATAAAAAATCAGAGCATTGATGTCCCCGTAATGCTAATGACAGCTTATGGCACAATCCAGCAGGCTGTTGATGCCATGCGTGACGGCGCGGTTGATTATCTGGTCAAGCCATTTGAAGCAGAAGTATTAGTGAATATGGCAAGCCGGTATGTTGGTCAGTCGAATGATAATGAAAATGGTGTAGTTGCTGAAGATGAATCGAGTAAGGAGTTACTTAAAGTAGCAAAAAGAGTCGCCGAATCTGACGCAACAGTATTGATTACTGGAGAAAGTGGCACAGGTAAGGAAGTGCTGGCGCGATTTATTCATGATCATTCCTCACGCAAGGACAAGCCCTTTGTGGCCATTAACTGTGCAGCCATTCCAGAAAATATGCTTGAAGCAACCTTGTTTGGTTATGAGAAAGGGGCTTATACAGGCGCATATAAGGCATCCCCCGGAAAGTTTGAGTTAGCCAATGGTGGAACTTTACTACTCGATGAAATAACAGAAATGGACCTGGGGTTGCAGGCAAAATTATTACGCGTATTACAGGAACGCGAAGTAGAACGACTTGGCGGCAATTCAATGATTGAATTAGATGTGCGTGTATTGGCAACATCGAACCGAGATATGTTTGATGCAATCGAACAGGGTACATTCAGAGAAGATCTATATTATCGAATTAATGTATTTCCTGTTTATGTTAAGGCGCTGGCAGATAGATGTGACGATATTATTCCGCTGGCTAATCTGTTTCTTGAAAAATATTCTACAAGAGCATCTCGCACAATTCCTATATTGACTGAAGAGGCCAAACAAAGATTACTTGCCTATGAATGGTCTGGAAATGTGCGTGAACTTGATAATGTCATGCAACGTTGCCTGATTTTACAGGCTGGCGATGAAATATCGGCTGAAGATGTTCGATTTGAAGTCGGTCCGAATAAAAAACATCTGAGCAATAAAATCCAGGAAAATCCGGATGAGTCAAATGCTGATTCTCTTAATAAAGATCTACGCCAACGAGAATGGGATCTGATTTTAAAAGCCATTCGTGAAGCACAGGGGAGTCGTAAAATTACGGCTGAACGATTAGGGATTAGTCAGCGGACGCTTCGCTATAAGCTGGCACGAATGCGAGAAGCCGGCGTTGCAATTCCAGGTTCCTCAGAAATAAAAGCAGTTAGTTAACCCCGTTGGCATATTGAGGTAGACGCTATGGCGAATAACACAATCAATTCAGATACCTTACTCATTCAGATGCGGGCAATGGCCGCGCAGGCGCAAAATAAAACAGCATCTCCAGAGCAGGCAACTGATGTGGCCAGCTTCTCTGATTTGTTGAAACAGTCGATTAAACAGGTTAATGAATTACAACAGGAAGGGAGCCAGTTAGCCGAGGCATTTCAAAAAGGCGATCCTAATGTGCAAATGTCCGAAGTGATGGTCTCCTTACAAAAGGCAAACGTGTCATTTCAGGCCATGCTTGAAGTGAGAAATAAACTTGTATCGGCATATCAAGAAATTATGAATATGCAGGTATAAAAAAATATATTCAACTGGTTGTAGATAAATATGTCAGATTTAGAGTTATCAAAAGCAGAACAGCTTGCTGAATCAATTCGCGGTATGACAGCCATGCCAATAATGCGTCAATTGACCATTATGGTTGGCCTTGCCTTTAGTATTGGGCTCACAGTTGCAATTATCATGTGGTCAAATGAACCCGACTACAGTGTTTTGTATTCTAACTTGTCGCCAAAAGACACAAGTGCAATTGTTGATGTGTTTGAAGCCGCCGATCTTGAATATAAGGTCGAGCCTGATTCAGGTATGATTCTGGTGTTGTCTGAGCGATTGCATCATGCGCGAATGATGCTGGCAGAAAATAATTTGCCACATGACTCCAGTATTGGTTTTGAGTTGATTGAAAAAGAACAGGGGTTTGGTACCAGTAATTTTATACAAAGTGCACGATATCAACGTGCACTGGAAGGCGAGTTAGCAAGAACCATTAAATCAATGGGCTCTGTTGAAAATGTCAGAGTACATCTGGCATTACCCAAAGAGTCAGCATTTATTCGCGATGAGAGAAAACCCAGTGCATCGGTAATGCTAAATCTTGTTTCAGGCTGGCGACTGGAAGAAGAGCAAATAGAATCCATACAGCATCTGGTTGCATCCAGTGTGCCTAAACTACAACCCAAACAGGTTACTGTGGTAGATGCAAAAGGACGTCTGCTTTCTGATGGTCTAAAGCCGGACGGCATGAAGAAAAAAGGACAGCAATTTGATTATTCAAGGCGAGTTGAGGCTTTATATACAAATCGCATTGAGCAGTTGCTAACTCCCATTATTGGTAAAGATAAAATTCGAGCTCAGGTCACCGCAGAAATAGATTTCACCGAAACTGAAATGACCCATGAGCGGTTTAACCCAGATCTTCCTGCTGTGCGAAGTGAACAGAATATGGAAGAACAAAGTAGCGGAAAGGTAAATGGAGGAATTCCAGGAGCCTTAACCAATCAACCACCGGGTGCAGCAGAAGTCCCAGAAAAGGTAAATGACGCAACGACTTCTACTGAAATCCCAACAAAGTCCAAGCGGCAAACAACGCGTAATTTTGAGTTGGATAAAACCATAAGCCATACTCGAAAAAATCCCGGCACCATTAAACGCCTGTCTGTAGCCGTGGTCGTTGATAACAAATCAGGTGGAGTTAATGAAGAAGGGGAACCCATTAGCACACCGTACACACCCGAAGATCTGGCACGCTTCACAGCGATAGTCAAAGAAGCTGTTGGGTTTAGTGCATTACGCGGAGATACTGTTAACGTATCAAATGTTGCCTTTTCACCAGTGCCTGAAGAAGAACCCGTTATTATTCCTTTCTGGGAGAAGCAATGGTTCTGGTCGGCATTCAAACAGGTCATGGTTGTGCTGATGCTTGTCTTCCTGTTTGCCGGTGTATTTAGACCCATGATGAAAAATCTTATTGCCAAGGCTAAACTTGATCGAGAACTGCAGGCTGAAGAAGAAGAGCAGGTACAGGAAGAAGGTCCACCACAACTTGCTCCTCCTATCTATCAGTCAAATTTACAGATGGCACGTGCAGTTGCAGCAGATGATCCGAAAATTGTCGCACAGGTTGTTCGTTCCTGGATTCAGTCTGACAAGAAACGGCTAGGCACAGGCGGATAATGGCAGAAAAAAGAGAAAAAAAATTAAATGGGATAGAACGGTCAGCTGTTCTATTGCTTTCTATTGGGGAAGAGGATGCGGGCGAAATAATGCGCCACATGTCTCCCAAGGAAGTGCAGGCCGTTGGTGAA
Source organism: Gammaproteobacteria bacterium (assembly GCA_029882235.1). GTDB lineage: Bacteria > Pseudomonadota > Gammaproteobacteria > UBA6429 > Thiohalophilaceae > JAOULB01. Next base: position 4,517 of record JAOULB010000139.1, read on the forward strand.
GCCATGGCCACCATTGGGAATGTCAGTAAGGAAACTGTTCAGGAAATTCTCGATAATTTTGTCGAAAGCGTTGAAGAACAAACTTCCCTCGGTGTGGGTAGTGAAGATTATTTAAGAAAAGTGTTAGTCAATGCCCTGGGTGAAGACAAAGCGGGTGCCTTAATCGATCGCATCCTGATGGGTCGTAACTCAAAAGGTCTTGATGCCTTAAAGTGGATGGAGCCACGCGCAGTTGCAGATATTATCCGCCTTGAACACCCGCAAATCATTGCCATCGTTTTATCCTATCTAGAAGCTGATCGTGCGGCAGATGTATTGTCTGCACTGCCTGAAAATATGCGTGTTGATGTGGTTATGCGTATCTCATCTCTGGATGGTATTCAGCCAAGTGCAATTAATGAGCTTGACGATATGCTTGAACAACAATTCTCAGGTAACTCAGATAATATTAAGACGTCTTCGGTTGGCGGGTTGAAAACGGCTGCAAACATAATGAACTATCTCGAACCGGGTATCGAAAGCGAAATCATGGAATATGTGAAAGAGTCTGATATGGAAATGGCCGAAAACATCCAGGATCTTATGTTTGTCTTCGATAATCTGGTTGATATTGATGATCGTGGTATTCAGGTACTGTTGCGCGAAACTTCATCGGATATCCTGATTACAGCCTTAAAAGGTGCCGACGATGATGTTAAGGTAAAAGTATTCAAGAATATGTCCAAACGTGCGGCCGAAATGCTGGCGGATGATCTTGAAGCGAAAGGACCCGTTAAAATCAGTGATGTTGAAAATGCACAAAAAGAAGTTCTTTCAATTGCACGCCGACTGGCAGATTCTGGTGAGATTAACCTGAAGAGCAGCGATGAGTACATCTAAGATTGTTTCGAAAGACAAGCTTTCAACCTATGAACGTTGGGAAGCCCCGGTTGTTGAAGAAGAGCCTCCCGAACAGGAAGAACTTGTAACTGCCGCACAGATTGAGGCGATTCAGCAACAAGCCTATGCAGAAGGTTATGCCCAGGGTTATGAGGTGGGAGTTGATCAGGGACATAAGGATGGCTATGAAGCAGGGCACGCAAAACTGGAGTCAGAGTTAAAACAAAAAGTTAAACGACTGGATTCAGTACTAACGTTTCTTTCTGAACCATTGAGTGAGATGGATGAACAGCTCATTCGTCAACTGGTCGATATGTCGGTGCTGATCTCTCGCCAGATCATCCGCCGTGAATTACACACCGATCCCGGTCAAATTGTTGCAGTTGTTCGTGAAGCAACGGCGGCTTTGCCAGTGAGTAGCCGAGATACACAGGTATTTCTTAATCCCGAAGATGCCGTTCTTGTTCGTGAGGTCTTTTCGATTGATGACTCACAGCAACAAAGCTGGAAACTGATAGAGGATCCAGCGTTGACACGTGGTGGTTGCCGAGTTATATCCGAAAATTCAAGAATTGATGCGACTGTGGAACATCGAATAAATCAGGTGATTGCAACATTACTTGGTGGAGAGCGAGAAGATGACACAGCAGAGTGATGTCGAAGATTCTCATTTTCCTCGAAACGTTTTTACACCTTTCTGGTGTCATAAACTCAATGATATTAGTAAACG
>JAOULB010000140.1 GCA_029882235.1 Gammaproteobacteria bacterium
GAACTGGCACCACGAATTAATCATGCCACTGCCAATGTGCTTGATAAATTGGGGGTCGAAGTTATACGGCTGCCGTTTTCATGTTGTGGTGCACTCGCCCATCACCTCTCTGCAGAACAAAAATCAATCCAGACGATCAAACACAACATTGATCTCTGGTGGACACAGATCGAATCGGGTATCAGCGCTATTGTCTCAACTGCCAGTGGCTGTGGCGTGATGATTAAAGACTATGGGCATATTATGAAAGATGATCCTGAATATGCTGACAAGGCCAAATCCATTAGCGAACATTGCAAGGATATTGTTGAAATCATATCTGATCGAGACTTATCGGCTTTACAGACAGACACAAACAAACTCTCTGTCCACACGCCATGCACGCTACAACACGGACAAAAACTCAATGGCGTGATTGATAAAGTTCTGCAACAGGCTGGATTTAAACTTTGTGAGACAAAAAACACGCACCTGTGCTGCGGTTCAGCAGGGACATATTCGATATTACAAAAGAATCTTTCTCAAAGACTTTTACAAAACAAACTTGCAGCATTAACCGAAAACAAGCCCGATATTATTGTCACGGCGAATATCGGTTGCCTGTTGCATCTGCAGAGCAAATCTGAAGTGCCTGTGAAACACTGGATAGAGTTATTAGATAATTGAGACGTAAAATAACTGTCTATAATAAAATGCTACCAGGTAATAGTTCCATTGAGTGTTAAAACATTATCTACCATAGGATCAGTATTCAGTGTTGGTACATTTGTTAATGTGACCGTTCTAGTATCTACATCTATTGATATTCCATTGTCACAATTAATAAAATGCGTAACAGGTTTTGTGCAGCCAAAGCCTGTTCCCTCACCCCCTCTAAAGACACCCATTGCTATAGAGCTAAACTCATCTCCTGAATGAGCTATAGCCAGAGAAAACTCATCACCCAGGTTGTTTGTGCCAATCAAAACGATTTCATTAAAAGGAAAAACTACTGAAGGCAAATTAAGGAAATATATTGTTGGCGTCAATATTGTTCCCACTATGTTTGTATCAGGCCCAGACAAAATAACTGTTCCTGATGGTGTACCCTCTATCGTTTGAATGTCATTATTATTGTTTTCAGTTGTGCGATTATCTACTGTCGAGGAAGTCCCCCCTCCGCAAGCAAAGAGTAGAGAAATTAAATATACGCCAAGCATTTGTCGTGATAAATTCAAAATCCACTCTCGTTGTTTATCGTTACATAACTTTCTTTCGAAATAAGCCCAACAAGTAAATTTATAGAGTTTTTAATGTTATCATACATTGATCTTAATGAGAGACATCCATTTAATACAAATATTCATCTAAAAACCAGTTTTATTATTTCCCTCCACCCAAACATGGCGGTGACATGGGAGAGCCATTACTGGTTTTATTCCACTCTTCTTCTGTATAGGTGTGCAGCGCCAGTGCATGAATCTTTCCCTGCAGTTCTTCAGCAAGAATTTTGTTTATCATACGATGACGATTAATTAATGTTTTTCCTTCAAAGTCAGGCGACACGACGGTAACTTTGAAATGTGATTCCGAACCGGGTGGCACATTATGATTACCGCTTTCATTAATTACTTCAAGATGTTGTGCCTGTAAACCATTGGCAAGTTTTTGTTCGATATCATTCTGGATAGTCATTAGATATTACCTGAGAGAATAAATATTCGGCATTTCGCCGAACGTTTAATGAAATTAAAATGCTTACTTTTTACTAGACAATTTAAGAATCAGATAGATTGGGCAGGTTCCTACCAGGCTTGTTACTACAAAAATTATCGCAATGATGCCTAATACTGCTGCAACCGTCCCTTCAATTGTTCCGGTAAAATAAAGTGCAGCGATAATTAGCGCGACGATGGTTCTAATCAGCTTGTCCGTCTTTCCAACATTGTTTTGCATGACCTCACCTCCGAAATTTGAAAGTGCTATTATACTCACTCCCAACATTGCTTCTCTAGTATTCAGAGGTAATAGATGACAAAAGAAAGTGAATATCCAGACTGGGTACAATGGCTTGCGCAGGATGCTGATGGTCAATGGTGGGGCTATGAACAGGAGCCTTTACAATATCATGCGGGCTGGTATGAAAATGAAGTTGGCCGGCGAATTAAACTGGGCAAAGGTGAGGAGAATCCCGACTGGGAAAATAGCTTACAGCGTGTTATTGCACCGTCGGCTTCTCAGTAAAATTAAGCTCGATAAAAAATTCACCTGATTCTATGGATAAAGGAATCAGTATGGTCTCGCCTGATAACTGGTGATCAATGTTATGGGCTTCGCCTTCGAGCACCTGCGGCAGCGACATCTCGAAATTATAGCCGCGTTCTTCAAATACACACTTGGCCCCACCGACAACAATGTTAGTCATTTCACCCGCCAGGTCGCGCGCTATTTCATCGATCTCCTTGAGGTCCAGATTGAGCATGCGTTTGGCAAGATCAAAGATAACCGGTTTTGAAAATGTCATTGCCAGGCTACCCTGCACATGATCACTTTCCATCGTCATCAATCCGGTGACATCGCCACGAGATGTTGCATCAGTTTTAATGTTGGCTTCACCTACATCTGGCTGAAACTGGAGCATGGTGTTAAAGACACTTACGACGGTATCAACCACTGGGGTCATGAATTCTGACTCAACGCTCATATTTTGTCCGTGTTTATTTTTCTGGCCTGTTAATTGTATCGGCCAGAGTTCAAACAAAATTAATTTCCAGAAAGAACTCGCCACAATCTGAATCAAATGGCAGGATGACGGTTTGACCATCATATTTGTGTTTGATTTGGTGTTTTTTACCGGAGAAAACTTGCGGCGTTGACATCGCAAAATCGATACCCTTTTCTGCAAGTTGTGCCTTGGCACCACCAACAATCATATTGGTCAGTTCGCCAGTAAGGTCTTTTGCTGTTTCATCGACTTTCTTTATTTCTTCACCCACCATGGTTTTAACCAGTGATTTAATCACTTTGGGGCTAAATGAAATGGCCATACTACCTTTGGTGACATCATTTTCCATATCCATGAAGCCACTCACTTCTCCACGGGCTTCATCATCATTTTTAGCAACCGGATTTCCTGGCAGTGGTGTTAACTTTGCCATAGTCGACAGGACATTCATGAGCGAATTCAGTAGCGCATTAATGATCATGACGTCCATAGGATATGAATACTGTTATTTTTTGCTAAATCGCATACCCATCAAATAGGTATCATGTTTCTGGCTCTGGTGAACAACCTCACCACGGATGCGCATGATCTGTGACTGACCTTTTTTGCCGATATCCAGAATCATACTCAGGCTCTCACCAATCTTTAGTGGCGCATCACAGATAAAACCAGCGCCTGTTCTTGAGAAATCATAGGATCGAACCGAGGATTTTTCACCTACGCTGGTGGTTATTCTAGCAGGCCGCTCAAAGCGGATGCGCCGATCATGCCGTTTGTCTTCCATTCTCTCTTCCTCATGAGATTTCACTTTTATCAAGCCCCTTTTTCTGGGTAAGCCAATCTAACACACAATTAATATAAGCTCTTAATTAAATTCTAATATTTTGCTTATTTGATCTGGATCAATTTCTATTTTCACTAACAAAACCTAGTCTTGTCAGTGAAGTAGTTCCCAACAAGGAGAGGTCAAATTATGCATATTGAAGACAAGCTAATGGGCCAGCGCGTCGGTATTACTGTTCTAGTGCTGGTCGGCGTGATGGTTGCGCTGATTATTCTGTCCAATATTATTGGCTGACAGGAGATTCATTCTCTGACTCCTGCATTCACTGATTGTCTGCAGGAGTCATCCTGCCTTTCACATCCTTGTTATCCTTGTTTATTTTCGAGTGAGTCCAAGAACGCCCAGAATCAGGCAGACAGTGCCTGAGATGTAATAAATCATGGTTTCCTGGGTCGCATTACCAGAGAAAAATCGGGTTACATGCGAGCCCAGTGAGCGTGATTCATTATAGCCCCAGATAATTAGATAAACGCCCGCAATAATTAATGCAAGCGAAATGACTGCCTGTGGCATATTTGCTTTTTTTCTTCGTGCCATGAACGAAAGTCTAGACGGCATGTTGGTGAGGCACAAATAAAAAAGCGGTCCAAAGGCCGCTTTTTATCAGGAAAGGCTATTTTTATTTAACGTCTTTTGTGAGTAACAGTAACAATTCATTCATACGACTGACAAAACTGACGGGATCTTCGAGCTGCCCTCCTTCACTCAACATGGCCTGTTCAAACAGGATGTGAGTCCAGTCATTAAATCGTTGTTCTTCACTTTCTTCTTTTAATCGTTGCACCAATGGATGCTCGGTATTAATTTCGAGAATAGGCTGCATGGTCGGAATATTATGACCGGCCTGTGCCATCAATTTTTGCATGTTCACGGCCATATCCCCTTCTTCAACAACCAGACAGGATGGTGAATCAGTCAGGCGGTTTGAAACACGCACTTCCTTAACCTTGTCACCTAAAGCACCCTGCATTTTTTCCAGCATACCCTGAAAATCTTTTGTGGCTTTCTCGGTCTTGTCCTTTTCTTCCTTGTCCGCCAGATCGCCCAGATCAAGTGCGCCCTTGGCGACAGATACCAGTTGTTTCTCTGCATAGTCATTAAGATAAGACATCATCCATTCATCAACACGGTCACACATCAACAGGACTTCAATACCCTTCTTCTTAAATAACTCAAGGTGTGGGCTGCTTTTAACGGCGGTATAGGAATCACCCGTAATATAATAAATCTTGTCCTGCCCTTCTTTCATTCGGCCAATATAGTCATCAAGAGAGACATTCTGAACATCTGAGTCTGTATGCGTTGAAGAAAAGCGCATAAGTTTGGCAATCTTTTCTTTATTAGCAAAGTCTTCGGCTGGGCCTTCCTTGATCACCTTGCCGAATTCGTTCCAGAAGGTCTGGTATTTTTCTGGATCATCTTTTGATTGCTGATCGAGCAAGTTCAGAATTTTCTTCACCGAGGCATTGCGAATAGTATCGATGTGTTTATTGCGTTGCAGAATTTCACGCGAGATATTCAGTGGCAAATCATCCGAGTCCACCACACCGCGAATAAAGCGTAGATAATTCGGCATCAGCTGATCGGCATCATCCATAATAAACACGCGTTTGACATAAAGCTTAATGCCATGACGGTGGTCACGATCAAATAGATCAAACGGTGCACGTTTGGGAATATAAAACAGGGTGGTATATTCCTGGGTACCTTCGACCTTGTTATGCATCCAGCTTAGTGGCTCATCAAAATCATGCGCCACGTGCTTATAGAATTCCTTATATTCATCATCGGTAATTTCAGACTTGGACCGAGCCCATAGTGCAGAGGCCTTGTTGACGGCTTCCAGCTCATCCGTTGGCTCACCCTTGTCATCCATTTTTTTCATCTGTACTGGCAGTGAAATGTGATCAGAATATTTATTAATAATGCTGCGCAGGCGGAAGGCTTCGAGAAACTCATCTTCATCCGCACGTAAGTGCAATGTCACAGTAGTACCACGATCGGCCAGTTCGACATTCTCTATGGTGTAATCACCTTCACCGGTCGATTCCCAATGTACGCCATGTTCTGCACCCAGGCCTGCACGTCGGGTTTTAACTGACACCTTGTCCGCGATAATAAAGGCCGAATAAAAACCCACGCCAAATTGACCAATCAAATTAGAATCTTTGGCCTGATCGCCGGAAAGATTATCAAGGAATTTGCGTGTACCCGAGCTGGCGATGGTACCGATGTTGTCCATCACTTCCTGTCGATTCATACCGACTCCGTTGTCAGTGATGCTGATGGTACGAGCTTCCTTATCAAAGTCGATTTTGATGCCTAATTCTGAGTCTTCCTCATAGAGCGCGCTATCACTGAGTGCTTCGAAGCGGAGTTTGTCGCAGGCATCCGAGGCATTGGATATCAGTTCGCGCAGGAAAATTTCCTTATTGGAATAAAGAGAGTGAATCATCAGATTCAATAGCTGTTTTACTTCGGTCTGGAACGCCAGGGTCTCTTTTTTGGTGTCAATACTCATCTACAAAACTCCTAAAATTCTTAATTTGATACTGAAACTCTAATCGAAAT
>JAOULB010000141.1 GCA_029882235.1 Gammaproteobacteria bacterium
GTGCTAAACTTATAAAAATATGAGAATAAAGGTGCTTCACTTTGCTCAAGTTCCAGCAGCCCCCTAAAGATTATGGTCAGGTTTATCTTGAGGATACTGATCAGGCGCTTCCAGAGAAGCTGAATCAGAATACGCGTTATATGTTTCTCAGTACGATTGCCAAGGGTGGTAAGTCACTGATTAAGTCCTGTAAGGATATGCATCTCAACCGGGTGGTGGCTTACAAGACACTTCGCTCTGAATTTATCGATGATGAAATAGAAAATACACGCCTGTTACGTGAAGCACGGGTTTCGGCGATGTTGCAACATCCAAATACAGTGCCGGTGTATGAGGTGGGGCGTGATAATCAGGGGCATTATTACTTCACCATGAAGCTGGTGCATGGTTACACACTGCGCGAAATTATGGACTACCGGGAACGTTACGATTTGATCCAGCTTATCGAGGTGATTGAGCAGATCGCCCACGCGCTTGCCTATGCCCATGCCCATGGGGTGGCCCATCGCGATATTAAACCGGAAAATATTCTGGCCGGACCCTATGGCGAGGTATTGTTACTCGACTGGGGACTGGCCAAGGTCTGGCGCAAGGATGGCACGGCGCTGGATGAGGACACTGGTGAGGTCAGTCACGTTGTCGATTCGGATAAAACCATTACCGGACATGGTAAGTTGCAGGGCACCCTGTGTTATATGTCGCCTGAGCAAATCCGCCGTGATCCAGACATCAGCTATAGCACGGATATATATAGTCTGGGTTCGGTGTTGTACGAGTTACTCACTGGTGTGCCACCGTTTGATAGTGACAAGACCTATGAAATTCTTGATATGGTGGAAAACAAACAACCGGCTAAACCCTCAGAGATCAGCAAATACCCGGTGCCGAAAATTCTTGAACGCCTTTGTCTGCAATGCCTGAATAAAGATCCCGCCAATCGACCCGCAACAATGAATGATGTGTTGCAGGCCCTACAACAGAACTGGGCTGCTGAATTGGTTCGCGCATAGCAGCAGACATAAAAAAACCGGAGCAGTGACCTGCCCCGGTTTTTGTTTTGCTTTTAAGATTACCGATTAGGCTGTGGCAGCTTCTGATGCCATTGCTTCATTAGTCACCTTAACGATGATTGCCGCGACCTTGTAAGGATCAGCATTTGAGGCTGGACGACGATCTTCCAGACGACCTTTCCAACCATCTTCTACTGTGCTTACAGGGATACGAATTGATGCACCACGATCAGAAACACCATAGCTGAACTGATCGATAGACTGTGTTTCATGCTTGCCGGTCAGGCGTTGTTCATTGTGAGCACCGTAAACAGAGATACAGGCAGCAACGTTCTTACCGAATTCATCACAGATGCGGTTGAAGACGTTCTGATCACCTGATTCACGCATCTCAGTATTAGAGAAGTTGGCGTGCATGCCCGAACCGTTCCAGTCCGTGTCACCCAGTGGTTTTGGATGCCAGTCAACGGCAAGGTCATAGCTTTCAGCAGTACGCTCAAGCAGGTAACGCGCCAGCCAGATTTCATCACCGGCACGCTTGGCGCTCTTGGCGAAGATCTGGAATTCCCACTGACCGGCAGCCACTTCAGCATTGATACCTTCAACATTCAGGCCGGCTTCCAGACACAGGTCCAGATGTTCTTCGATCAGTTCACGGCAGTACGCATTACGCGCACCGACTGAACAGTAGTAAGGACCCTGTGGGGGTGGGTAACCGCCCTGAGGAAAACCGGGTGGCAGGTTAGTTTCAGGATTCCACAGGAAGTATTCCTGTTCGAAACCGAACCAGAAATCTTCATCATCGTCCATAATTGTTGCACGACCATTTGATTCATGCGGTGTGCCATCGGCATTCAATACTTCATTCATCACCAGGTAAGAGTTTTTACGGCCTGGATCAGGAATAATCGCAACAGGCTTCAGTAGACAGTCAGAGGCATTACCTTCAGCCTGTTCAGTTGAGCTACCATCGAAAACCCACATTGGACAATCTTCCAGTTTGCCACTGAAATTGTTACGAACCATGGTTTTACTACGCAGGCTCTGAGTCGGCTTGTAACCGTCGAGCCAGATATATTCCAACTTACTTTTCATCTTGTTTCACTCCACTTAACGTTAAATTTTTATACGTCATGACGTAATGTTACTGGCAGCCCTAAACGAAAACCCGGCCCGGACCTTCTGCAGTTGCCACAAAATCAGACAGCTCAATGCGTATGTTGGGGTGCAAGACCTCGCGGCATTTCAATCGCATAGAGCAGTTTTGGCTATAACTAAGCATGAATAATGCCAGATTAAATATTACTAATTAAAACAACTAGATAGAGTGAATTTGTGTAGCCAGGCGAGGATGTGGTGCACCAAATTAGTGCATGATGATCATGCAATGCACCATATTGGTTCGAGCGTTTGAAGCCATATCTTGGCCGTTCAGGTTTTTAACGTATGGCAGTTTTAGCCAACTATGTTTTGCTTTTATCTCATTCAGCAGAAAAAGCATTTTGCGGGAATTAAATAGTTGTTTTGTTTGTTCTACCTAATATGGCTGCATCGTTTTAGTACAAAGTGGCGATGATGATTATTAAATATATCCGAGTATTGTTGGATTGTTTAATGAGTATTGCAACTAAGGTATTCCAGAGTGGAGTTACTATTTTTTAGAGCTATCGGGGATGTGAAGTGGAAGCAAACAAAATGAAATACGGTGATGATTTTAGCGGTTCTCTATCTATTATTTTTCTAATAGCAATGCTTGCCAGTTGTGGAGGGGCTGAGAATACTGCGAATAATGATAATAACGATGATTCTGGCAATTGCTCTTTTACCGGGGCAGTATCTGGCGGACTCAATTACAGTATGAATTATGATATAGCAGATGGCTGTGGTGTTACCTTAACACCAGATAATGAACTGATAACGTCCTATGCCGGCTTACAAAGCACGCCAAATATAAAAATCTACCACGAGAATTTCCAGCCTGGACTCGTTGCAGCTAATCGTACAGCACACATCGTTATATACATGAACAGAACACAGAAGTGGGAATCTTTAGCGGGTAGCTGCAATGTGAATATCACAAGCAACCAATATGATGCTGCAACTAAACGTTTAAAAATTGCGGGTTCAGGATCGTGCTCTGGTCAGGCGCTCCCTGATACCAATACGGGTGCATCCGGCAATGTCACTATTGAGCCATTTAATTTTGAAACAGCTGAGTATCAGATAAGAAATTAATGAGTAAAAAATAATAATTTAGTAAATCCATGTGTCAGGGGGCAGGACAATGAATTTTGTTGTAGGTAAGTTGAAGATATTAATTTTATGTTTAGTTGTAGTTATTACAGCCTGTGGAGGATCAGGAGACGATACCGTATCGACGCTATTAGTCGGTGTTGCATCAAAAGGGCCTATGAAATCAGCAAGGGTTGAAGTTTTTCCACTAACTGATGCGGGCGAAAAAGGTGAGCGATTTGCGAATACCTCAACTACAGACACAAACGGCAGGTTTAGTGTTGATATAGGTAGTTATACGGGCAATGTATTGCTTGAAGTTTCCGGTGGCCAATATATCGATGAAGCAAGTAATAGTGATGTTTCAAATACGGTTGTTTTTCATGCAGTAATAAGTGCTGAACCAGGTACAGTGAATGTTAACGTGACCCCTTTGAGCGATATTGCATTGCAATGGGCGTATGCTCAGGGAGGGTTAACAACAAGCAATATCAACTCAGGTAATGCATTGGTTAGCAGTGTCTTTGGTATTGATATTCATTTGACGGAGCCAGCCGATGTGCTATCAAATGAAGCAAGCCAGCAAGGACAGGATGAGCAGGCTTATGGTCTTGCGCTTGCCGGGATTTCACAGTTTGCTGCAGATTATGTTGCTTCTGGTTCAGTTGAGACAGTCATGTACGTAATAGCAAATGACCTCAATGATAATAATCGGCTGGATACGTTTGATCTTACCTATTTGGCTGCTGTTAACAGTTTTATTGCATCAGAACATAATCAGGCATCAGCTCAGTCAGCGGTTGCACTTATTAGTGCAATTAATGCGAATGCAAATAATAACAGTCCCGTTGCGAGTAGTTTTACCAGAAACCTTGTTGGCGACTGGTACCTGATCGAGTTTGATGATTTCATTCGTGGTGATGGCAGTCTTGATGATTATCCAGATGAAGTAAATATGCCGGTAAATATTCAGATTAATGAAGATGGTTCATGGACCTGGACGGATGATTTAGGCGTGATCGATTTTCCAGCAAATAGAATTTCTCTTAATGAGTCAGCACTTACGGCGACAATTACTTTTGATGACAATGCTCTAGCAAGAATGATATTAACCTTTGATGGTGTAAATAATTCGATTCATGGGCGAGTCGATTTACTCTCAGATGATGGATTTACTTACCATGAGAATTATGAAACCTGGATCATGGCCGCAGCAAAGCCGTGCAGCACGACAGGAAGTCCAAACAGTTTTACGGGTTTCATTTCATCGACAGATGATTGCGGAAACCGCATAGCTTTTGTTGAGGCAGATCTGGTTGGTAAGGAATTTATTTTTAATGGCGATGAAAACAAAAAGTACAGCTTTAGTGGGAGTGGGTTTGGAACGCTGACGGTTAATAATGTAACTGTTAGTGGTTTCAGTTGGTCTGTCGATCGCAAAGGTTATCTGGAGATTGGTGTCAGCAGTTTACCTATTCGTATGTTACTGGCAAATATGGAGCCTGCCCAGATCATTGGGCCAGACGTCTATCAGGTCAGAGTATTTACTGAAGACGAATCACTTTATCCAAGCGATCTTATTTTTGATGCCAAAGAAGATGGTGCGATTAGTGAGGTCAGTATGACGCTAGCTGGGGGCGGAAATTAACTATAATGTTTTTATAAATAAAACAGATAGATAGACGAAATGTGCTGAGCCAGATGTAAGATAAGGGCGTATGCTGAATTAACTAATTCGACGTATTTCCACCCCAAACTCCTGTTTTTGTAACTATAGTTTGATTATTGAGCTGGAAACAATGTAGCCAATCTCAATTTTTGTTGAGTGGCACTGGAGGTGGTGATGCGTAGAGCCTGTTTAGTGTTTTTCCTGTTGCCCTATGCGGTACTGGCTAACGCAGCGGAAAAACATCAGTGTACCTTCTCACCCGCGAAAGGGGCAGAAGTGAAATTTCAAATCCATATCGACAAGGACAATGTGATCCAGAAATTTCAATATGACAGTTTTACCCACCAGGGCTATACCTGTTTGATACATGGCAGCCGTCAGGGCGAGAAGTACCATGACAGGAATTCAGAGTGGACGACTAAGGGAAATCAGACACACGTCCAGACATTTTTCTATGAGGAAAAAGCAGCAGAAGTTGTGTTTACCCGAACAGGCAAAAAAATAGAATATGAACTGCTATCGTATGAACATCCAACTATCTGTGGGGTCGGTGGCTGGGTTGTGTCAAAGTTTGTAATTGACTTGAGCACCAACAGCTGTGTCCAGCTGAGTAAATATTAGTGATCAATCTATCAAGTGACTGGAATTATCTAAAATACCTATCTTTGTAACCTATCTGTAATCAGCTGCGATCTAAGCTCTACTTCAGATTATATTCTGGAGTGGAGTTAATAATGAATAGACTAATTTTATTTTTGTTCTTACCGGTTATGTTGATATCAACGGCCTGTGTACATAATGAAGATGGCGGAGTTAATCCTGTTGCTTCATTGCAGGGTGACTGGAAAGGTGTGCACCGAGATGCAGGCGGTACTTTCCGCAGCTTAACCGCAAGCATTGATGGCAGCGGCAACATCACACGTTTGCAGGTTTTTAACCAGGACGTAGTTACAGGAACGATCACTAGCACTGGAGATAAAACATTTTCTTATCAGCTCAGTGATGGCTCGCAAGGTGGTTTTATGGCCGATGCTTCAGGTAACCATCTTGGCTTCCTTGCAGATGACAATGCCTATGGTGTCATGGAAAAAGGTGCGACATTGCAATACAGCCAGTCAGGTAATTTTACCGCAACTGATTTTAATGGTAGCTGGACGGGTTACAGTGTTGAATTGAATGCGAACATGG
>JAOULB010000142.1 GCA_029882235.1 Gammaproteobacteria bacterium
GGCTTTGCTTAAGTTTGCTCAGCAGAATGCGATAGACCTGACCATTGTCGGTCCCGAGGCGCCACTGGTACTGGGTGTGGTTGATCAGTTTCAGGCCGCAGGACTGGCCTGCTTTGGCCCGAGCCAGAATGCCGCTCAACTGGAAGGTTCAAAGGCCTTCACCAAGGATTTTCTCGCCCGCCATAACATTCCAACCGCAGCCTATGCGGCCTTCACTGAAATCGAGCCCGCCATTGCCTATGTGCAACAACAGGGTGCCCCCATTGTCATTAAGGCCGATGGTCTGGCGGCCGGAAAGGGTGTCATTCTGGCCCAGACTGAAGACGAAGCAATTGATGCGATTAAAGACATGCTCGCTGGCAATGCCTTCGGTGAGGCTGGTCATCGTGTGGTGGTTGAAGAATTTCTTACTGGAGAGGAAGCCAGCTTCATCGTTATGGTCGATGGCGAACATATTCTGCCGATGGCCTCTTCGCAGGATCATAAGGCCGCCTGCGATGGTGATACCGGCCCCAATACGGGTGGCATGGGTGCGTACTCGCCTGCTCCTATAGTCACGCCTGACATGCATCAACGCATTATGCAGGAAGTCATTGAGCCTACCGTTAAGGGTATGGCGGCTGAAGGCAATCCCTACACCGGCTTCCTGTATGCGGGCGTGATGATTGGCGCTGATGGCGTACCCAAAGTGCTCGAGTACAACTGTCGTTTTGGTGACCCAGAAACCCAGCCCATTATGCTGCGCCTGAAATCGGATCTGGTTGAGCTATGTCAGGCCGCACTCGCGCATAAACTGGATCAAACCAGGGCTGAGTGGGACTCGCGTGCTGCGATTGGTATTGTTCTGGCCGCACAGGGTTACCCTGGCTCTTATCCCAAGGACGACGTGATTAACGGGCTCGAAGAGGCTGAAAAAATGCCTGATACAAAAGTCTTTCATGCAGGCACCAGCCGTAAAGATGGTCAAATTTTGACCAGTGGGGGCCGAGTTCTTTGTGCCACAGCGCTGGGGAACTCGGTCAGCGAAGCGCAGAAAAATGCCTATGCACTGGTGGACAAAATCAGCTGGCCCGGGATGTATTATCGCCATGATATTGGTCATCGAGCCATTAAACGAGAGCAGGCTTAGACCCCAAAGCGACAAACTTCGCAGATTATGCGCGATCCTGGCACTATTTTAACGAGACTTTCCTGATTGTTTTCCTTAAAATAGGCGCCCCGTCCGCGAGGTCGAAATAATTACGAATAAAATCCTGACCCGGACCCCAGGTTTCCATATTTAAAATTGAAGATTTTGTAAGGAGTTATCATGTCAGCTAAACATCCGGTTATTGCCGTTACGGGTTCATCAGGAGCCGGCACTACAACAGTTAAACGCGCTTTCGAACACATTTTCTTTCGGGAAAAAATCAGCCCGCTGATTGTTGAAGGTGACAGTTACCATAAGTTCGATCGTGCCGAAATGAAAAAACAGATCGATGAGTTTCAGGCGAAGGGTAAAAATCTGAGCCACTTTGGTCCTGAAGCCAATCACTTTGATTTGCTGGCAGAGACATTTGAAACCTATGGCAAATCGGGCAAGTGTAAACGTCGTTACTACCTGCACTCCGAAGAAGAAGCCGATGAGCATAATGCACGTCTGAGCACTTCTCTAACCCCGGGACAGTTCACGCCGTGGGAAGAAATTTCAGAACCGACTGATCTTCTGTTTTATGAAGGCCTGCACGGTGGTGTAAAAGATGGCAACACCGATGTATCAAAGTTTGTTGATCTACTGGTTGGCGTTGTTCCTATTGTGAATCTTGAATGGATCCAGAAAATCCATCGTGATAATGCCGAACGCGGCTACTCTGCTGAAGCCATTGTCGACACGATCCTGCGCCGCATGGAAGATTACGTGACTTCGATTACCCCACAGTTCTCACGTACAGATATCAACTTCCAGCGTGTACCTACGGTTGATACATCAAACCCATTTATCGCCCGTGATATCCCAACACCAGATGAAAGCTTTATAGTCATACGCTTCCGTAATCCTGATGGTGTGGACTTCCCGTACCTGCAAAGCATGATTACAGATTCATTCATGTCACGACCCAACACACTGGTTGTACCCGGTGGCAAGATGGGCTTTGCCATGGAACTGGTACTAAACCCAGTCATTCATGAACTGATTGAGAAAAAGAAAAAGACAAAATAAGTCTTTAATAACATATAAAATAAAGCCGGGAATATGCCCGGCTTTTTTTCAACTGAAATAATTAGCAAACTGGAAATAAGGATGGATTGTCTATTTTGTAAAATCGCACAGGGCGAACTCAATACTAACTTTGTCTATGAAGATGAAGACATTGTCGCCTTTGAAGACATTGCACCACAGGCTCCAACGCATATCCTGTGCATCCCGCGCAAACACATTAGTACCGTTAATGATCTAAATGAAGTGGATGCGGCACTTACCGGGAAGTTAAGCCTGGTCGCCAGCAAAATTGCGAAACAACGGGGACTTGCAAATAGTGGCTATCGGTTAGTCATGAACTGCAATGAACATGGTGGCCAAACCGTATTCCATATTCACCTGCATTTACTGGCTGGCCGTGCCATGTCCTGGCCGCCGGGATGAAGTAGCATTCAAGTCAGCACGTTCGAGTAATTGCGGAATCACCTGCACCCCACCCGTCAGTACAGTGGCTCGATAACCATGCTGAGCCAATAAAAATGCGGCCGCAGAACTGCGACGACCTGTCCCACAGTAACAGATATAGTGTTCGTCCTTTTTGAGTTCATCCAGACGTGTACGTAATTCATGCAGGGGAATATTAATCGAACCCGGCAGACGGCTGTGATGGTGCTCTCTGGCATAACGGACATCCAGCCAGCGCGCGCCGGTATTTGCCAGATGTTGCGCCTCATCATATGCAGCGCGATGTAACATCGGTTCTTTGAGTAACTCATCAAAATCTTTCTTCGCTAAGCGCATTAGCGAACCATCTGACAGCATCGTCACCGACGCATTACGTGTGCCGCCTGACAACAGTGCCTCTTCACCAAAGCTTGCACCACCTTCGAGCTGCGCCAGCTCCACCATTCGGGTTACTCGGGCCTTACCATCGGTGAGCACATAATAGAAATCGCCGGGCTCACCCTGTTTAATAACCTGCTCACCTGCTTTAATCTGCACGGTCTCCATGCGCTCGAGCAGGCTTTTGATATTCGCAGGGGGCAGATTTTTAAAGGCCATGACCTGACGAATTTTTCGTATCCAGCCACGATCATCACCATCAGCAATTTTAGCTTCTGTTTTTGGCTTCGCAGGGATTGGTGTTGCTTTATTCTCTCTTAACTCAGTAACATTCTCGGGCAATGGGATTAGCTTATCTTCCTTTGGAGTCGTTTCAATCTTTTGCTCTAGACCAGACTGCACTGATTTTTGCTGAGCCTGTTCTGAAACTGCAAGCTGATCCCACATAATCATGTATTCCAGAATGCTGTTATCAATTCTGGCAACTTTCACTTTGCTCAGGGCGGTACAGGAAATCTGTCTTGGCTGGCTATCATCGAGTGGGAAACGCGCTTCCAGCATTGAATGACTAAACACCATGTCCAGCTTTCCATCAGCAGAGGCCATTTGCACATCGCCATCAAGCAGATAAATAGTCTGGTTATCAACATCACCTTCGCGAAATAGGCTATGACCAATGCCAAGCTCGACAATATCGGTCAGTGGTACAAGTTCTTCCAGTCGTGCAGTCGAAAGTGTTGAGAGAGGCTCCAGCTGTCTAAGCTGGTCGAGAGTAACTCTGTTTCGCCGTGCCATGGCAGTGTCCTTAATCGATTTGGATATAAATAATAAATCACAAACGACGCCGGTGCAGCCTCAAGGCAAGGCCCCTGTGATGAGTTTCACAGTATTTTTATAAATATAATCTGGATGAGATGGGTACAACAAATATCTGTGTACATTATATATTTTTTAAACTCACCTCTTTGCTCTAAAAAAGTTTTTCTTGTCCGCATCGAACAGCCTAAAGTTATTTTCCCGTTTGACGATAACCTGCGAATCATAACAACAGGGAACCGATGGAACAGGAAACATGGGGCAAAATATAATAAACCAACTTTTACTACGATTACTTCAGCAACATCAGCTCGATCACCAGGTCTATACCGCTCCAGACTCGATTAGCTTAACTGAAGACTGGATACACAGAACAAGCCCAGAACATACCCTGACTTCAATTGCGGCATTAAAAGATAGAACAGGAATTGTTATCGCCGTGTTTCCAGAAAATCAGTCTATACAACTCGACAAACTCAATAAAACGCTTCGACGTCGACTTGAGTTTATCCCTGCTGACCGATTCGAAGCTTTCCTGTCGGCTTTCCAGCCAGAAAATGGTCCTTCCAAAATAAACGATCAGACAACAAAAATTATTATTGATGAAGCCTCGAGCTCACAGGATCTACTCTGTCTTGAACTTCCTCAACAGCGCGTCTTACAGACCACACCTGAGGCTATTGAGCAGATTCCCTGTACTGTTCTCATTGGTAGTAGTTTTTCGTCCTTAGAGCAGCCCGAGAGCAATGAGGCTGATGCCTTTTCGTCGCTTTATGTGCGCAACCAGATTAAGGACATCACAAGTCTGCCCGCGATGCCGGATACGGCCCGGAAGTTACTCGCGATTAGAAATTCATCGAATAGTACTCTCCAGCAAATTAACCGCTGTATTAGCCAGGATCCCGCTCTGGCTGCACTGATTATTCGCTATGCCAATTCGGCAATGTTTGGCATGAAGGGCAAAATAAATGATTTAAATGATGCCATTTTTCGTGTTCTGGGTTTTGATGGCACTTTACATCTTGCGTTGGGACTTGCATTGGGGAAACCGTTTAAACTGGAGGAACAGGGTCAGCTTAGTCGGATGAACTTCTGGCAACGCTCTGTTTATACCGCAAGCCTGGCACAAAAACTCGCTTTGGAAATACCTAAAAAATATCGACCACAGCCGGGACTGGCTTATCTTGCGGGTTTACTGCATGACATCGGCTATCTACTGCTTGCTGATCAGTTCGAGCCAACCTACAAACAGTTAAATAAACTCGCCACTGCCAACTCGACCGTTGCAATAAGTGCACTTGAGCAATTGTTTCTGGGTGTTCATCATGCCGAACTGGGCCAAATGCTACTACAGAACTGGAATTTGCCCAATGAGGTAATTATTGCAACTCGTTTTCATCATGATCCGAATTACACCGGTCTTTATAATGAGTACGCCAACCTTATTCTATTGGCGGATCGATTATTAAAATCGCATGATCTTGCCTATGCCGACAATGACGAGATTCCACATGACCTATGTGTCAGATTAAAACTGGATGAAGAACAGATTTATGCGGTAATGGATGAAGTCATTCAGGGCGATGAAACCTTGCGTGGCATGGCCAGTAAACTTTCCGCCTGATTTTATATACGTAAGCCGCTAAGCCGTTTGGCGACATACTGTTGATGCCAGGCCTTACCTAGCCAGAATCCAATCACACCAAGTGCAATCATACCGAAAACCCAGAATAGCCACTCCTTACCCGCTTCACCAATCTGAGTACTCATTAATTCCATCTGCATGCGCGACTTTTCTTTTTTAACTGCCTCAAGCTCTTCATTCAACACCTGATTCGCCTTTTCCATTACCGCGACCTGTTTCTCGAGTTTTTGCAAACGTTCGCTTGAACCACTGGTATTTTTAGATAGTTCGCGCAATTGAATTATCGCTGGAATCTCTTTGGTGGTGTAAATTTCCTTCACCCAGCCTTCTACACCATTGCTGGTGCGCACCATAAGATAACCGGAGTCAGAATCGAGCACTTCCAGCTTTTCACCCGTCGTCACAACGGTTATTGGGGCCTCACTGTTACTGGGTTCAGGTCTGACACCGACGCGAAGCTGGTCGTTAATATAGACCTCACTGGCGTGCAGAAGAGCTGGCCCGGACAGGGCAAGAAATATCAAAGTGGCTTTAAACATTTTCAGCATAGATATTGACCCAATACTCATAAAATAGCTTAGACAATCGTCGTAAAAATCTAAAGTTCGCTAG